>CAJFGA010000061.1 GCA_904374385.1 uncultured Clostridia bacterium
GGGGCACGGCCGTTCGTCACGGAAAAACTGATCGACGACTGTATCGCCGCCGCCCGCGCTTTCGGCAGCGCCGTCTGCGCCCTGCCCTGCACCGATACCGCCGTGCTCGGCGAAAGCGGGTTTATAACGGGCACCGTAGAGCGCGACAAACTCTTTACGCTGCAGACCCCGCAGGGATTTGCCTTCGCTCCCCTTTTGGAAGCGTATCGAAAGATCGGAGCAGACGATTCTTTTACGGATGATTCGGGCGTATACAAAAAATATGTCGCGCCGCCCCGCCTTTTCGAAGGAGATAGGCGCAACGTAAAACTGACCTTTGCAGAGGATTTCCGCATGGACGAATACCGCACGGGCGTCGGCGTCGACACCCACCGCTTTGGCGCGGCACAAAAACACATCGTACTCGGCGGCGTAAAAATACCGTCCGAAAGCGGGCTTTTCGCCCACAGCGACGGGGATGTTTTATGCCACGCCGTGATGGACGCGCTCCTATCCGCCGCGGGGCTCTCCGACATCGGGCACTATTTCCCCGATACCGACCCGCTGTATAAGGATGCCGCCAGCCTTCGGCTCCTCTCGCGCGTGCGCGCACTCGTGCAAGAACAAGGATTTTCTGTCGTCAACATATCCGCGGCGATCGTTGCCGAAAGGCCGAAACTGGCTCCCTATATCGCAGAAATGAAAAGAAATGTAGCGGACGTATTGCAAATTTCCGAACAATGTGTCGGCATTTCCGCAGGCACGAACGAGGGACTCGGATATATCGGCCGCGGCGAAGGGATCACGGTCATTGCCCACGCCCTAATTCATAATTCTGCGGCGATTTAACCTATCTGCCAAATATATGGAAGAAATGAAAATGAAAAAAGTTTTATTGAATATATTGTCCGCGATCCTATTGTGTACGGCGGTGCTGCTGACAGCCGGCTGCGACACGGAAACGAAACAACACGCTGTTCTTGCGGTATATGACAATTTCGGCCGGGAATGGTGCCGCCTGAGCGAGCAGGAACATAAAAAAGAAATCGAGATCCCCTTTGACGGGAAGGAGCGCACCTTCCGGGCAGAGCTGTTTTCCTCGGACGGAGACGTTCTGCCGCAAAACGAAAACCCGACCGATACGGAATTGGTCTCTTTCGTTTCGTCTGACGGGCTATCGGCGGAATTGCCTGCCGCCGCATGCGAAACAGGCTCTTATTTTTATTGGTTTTCCGTTCACAACGATGCCGCGCATGTATTCCCTTTTCAGGCATTTCTTACCGTAAGCATAACGGCGGAGGCGACGGAGGAAAACGAGCCGCAGCCTCTGCTTTACGGGCAGAACGAGCTTTCTCTTCGAGCGGGTGAAGAAAAGTGCTTTTCCCTCCCGCAGGGAGAAAGCATTTCCGTACTGCACTGCGATATTCCGGGCATTTCCGTCTCGGTCTGGAATAAAACCATGAAGACCGAATATCCGCTGTCAGCAAACGGAAACGAATGGCATCTTTACACCGGAGCGGACAAAAACGACGAATACGTCGTAAAATTCGGGAATGATACGGCAAACGATATTACACACGCGCCCATATTTCTGCAAAGAGGTGCGGAACTCGCGCTCGGCGAAACTTCGGCCGTCACCGTTTTTACGGAAAAGTATTTTTATTTTTCTCCTGAAACGAGCGGATATTACGAAATTCAAAGCGACGATGAAAAGATAGAATGTTCTTTTTTGGACGCGGCCGACACTTCCGACGGTTACTATTTGATCGGCGGACGGCAATATGTCGTCATGCTCACCGCAGAAAGCCAAACAAATGCGACCGTTACGCTGCAACGGTTCTGCGCAGAACTTTCCGTTGGAGAAAATTACGTTTACGGCCAATATCTCAGGTTTACTCCTAAGGTCACCAACACTTATATCTTTGACTTTCCGGAAGGAACGCTTCAGAAAATTATCGCTGACGGTTTACCGGCGGAAATTGAAGGCGGCGCCTATTCTGCGGAACTTGAAGAAGGCAAAACTTACTGTTTTGTTTTGCGCAGCAGCTCTCCGGGCATGACGCCGGTATATGTCGATTTTGCCTATGAAGAGCTGAAAATCGGAGAATCCAAAAATATTGAACTCAACGAAAGCGGCTATGCCTTTTTCAAAGTCCCGATTCCGGAAATCACGCAGTACGAGATCCTCAGCGATTTCGACGCCGAGGTTTATACCCCCGAATTGCTGAAAACAGACCTGTCCGGAGATCCGCGGTGGCACAGAGCTTTTTATTATATACGTTTCAGCGGCACGCCCCTTGCGGAGGGCAGCGCCGAAATCAGGCTTTCCGGTTATAAACGGGAAGTCAGGCAAAAGATCACGGTTACGCAGACCTCCTATTATGTATTCTCCCTGTCGGCCGAAACCGAATATACGCTTACGAGCAGCGGAAACCAATTTGACGAAACGGAAAAACGATTCGAAATCTTCGGCGAAAGCGGCGATCTTCTCGCTTCGGGGCAAGGGATAACGGAAATCACCTTTACCGCAGGAACGGCGCGCATTCTCGTGAAGGTAACGCTGGAAATCGAGGGCCACTCGATCGGTTTTCAGATTGACCCGAATCATTGACTTTTCAGCAGCGGTAAACGACCGGCAGACATTGAATCAAGAAAACGTTTCCCGCGGAGTAATTATGACGGACGCCTTTTCCGACGAACTTTTATGGCATAGCCTGCCCGAAGGGGCAGACATCCTGCGCGCTTTTTTCAGCGAGGACAGGGAGCGCCGCGTGCTCGTATATCGGCGCAGAAAAGACGGCACTTATTCCTACACCGACCAGACGCTCACATTTGACGAATACGAGCAGGAATACTGGTGGCAGGGAACGGACAACGAACTCAGTTTTTACGACAGCGAAGAGAGCGTGCTCTCCGACGTTGCCGCCCAGACGAAAAACTTGTTTGGTTTTGCGCCCGTGATGTATAAAATGCCGCGTGCTGAAACGCGAAAAAAGACGTCTGTTTTATTTTTAGCGCTCGCCGTCGTCAGCATCGCCGTTGTAATTTGCGGCCTGCTGTTTACCTTTCTCTACCTCGGCGGAATTTTACCGGACAGTTTTTCCGTATACGGGAGTCTTATGGAAGTCGGCGGAGCATTGCTGCTCCTGTTATTTCTGAAACCGCGGGGTCGGTTACGCAACAATTTCTTTGTTCCCCTATTGCCGACGATTCCGCGCGAGGCGGTCATCTTCCTTTACCGCAGAAAGGAACTTCCTGAAAACGGGCGCGTATTTTTTAGTGAGGACGGCACCCGCCGCGTGAGGGTGTTTTTGCGCGACGACGGCTGCTATTCCTATACATACCAAAAGTTGTACATTGAATCGGACGAAGAAGAAGTAAATATCTTTTCAGCCTATGCCTCTTGGAGAACAGAGAATCAATCCGTCAGCCTGTATGACAGCGAAGAGCGTGCACTCTCCGATATTGCCCCCTTGCTCGCGGATATGGACGAATTTTTGCCGCCGGATGCGGACGCGAGGAAATTACCATGAAAGAAATCGACCCCAAGCAAACCGACCGCGCCGCGGCATTCGACCTTTGGATCGACGCGCCGATGCCCATGATCACCCTGTTCAAAACGCTCGACGTGAAAAACCTCATAAAAACGGCAAAGAGGCGCGGCTGCAAATTCAATATGCTGCTTTGCTGGTGTATCGGAAAAGCGGCCTCACAGACAAAAGAATTTTCTCTTTTGCCCGTCGGGAAAAAGCTGATGCAGTTCGATAAGCTCGCCGTCAGCGTGGTCGTGGAGGCGGAGGGCGGCGGCATCAGCACATGCGATATTCCCTTCTGCGACGATCTGTTGCAATTCGACGCGGATTATCGGAGGCTGACCGGCGAGGTGCGCGCCTCCTGCCGAGCGCACGACCTCGGAAGCTCGCACATGGTGATCGGCACGTCCGCTCTCGCAAAGTATGATATCGACGGCGCCGTAAACATCTATGCAGGCATCTTTAACAACCCCTTTTTGATTTGGGGGAAATATAAAAAGCATTTCCGCAAAGCGCTGCTATCCGTTTCCTTTCAATTCCATCATACCCAGATGGACGGCGCCCATGCGGCGGCATTCCTAAGCCGCGTCCAAGCGGAGATCGATCGCATCAAAATAAGGAGCAAACACATTGGCAAAAAGTAAAAGCGTATACATATGTTCCGAATGCGGCGCGCAGAGCCCGCAGTGGCTGGGCAGATGTCCGAACTGCGGCAAATTCGGCACGCTCGTCGAAGAAATAACCGAAAGCGCGGCTCCGCAAAGGTCTCTCAAGCGCGAACGCTCCGCCGCGGCAAAGCGGCCCGTGCCCCTTTCCGCCGTGCAGGAAGAGCGTCTCGCGCGCGTATCTTCCGGTATTCAGGAACTTGACACCGTGCTCGGCGGCGGCATCGTGCCCGGTTCTTTGGTGCTCATCGGCGGCGATCCGGGCATCGGCAAGAGCACCCTCTTGACCGAAGTTTCCGCACACCTTTCCAAAAGCCAAAAAGTTTTATACGTCTCTGCCGAAGAGAGCTGTTCGCAGGTAAAAATGCGTTGTTCCCGCCTGAAGCTCGACTCTTCCAACCTTTTATTGCTGAACGAAACATGCTTGGAAGATATTGAGGAGGCCATCGAGGACGAAAAATTTGTCGTCATCGACTCTATCCAGGCGGTGTACACGAGCGAACTGTCCTCCGCGGCGGGTTCGGTCGGCCAGGTGCGCGAATGTGCGGGTAAGCTGCAGCGCATCGCCAAGGGGCGCGGCATCACATTTTTCATCGTCGGGCACGTCACCAAGGAGGGTTCACTCGCAGGGCCGAAGGTCTTGGAACATATCATGGACACCGTTCTCTATTTTGAAGGCGAACGGGAAGAAAATTTCAAGATCCTGCGCGCCTATAAAAACCGCTTCGGCTCAGTGCAGGAGGTGGGCGTATTCGAGATGACGGGCGAAGGCATTTACGGCGTTTCCGACTATTCTGGCATCTTCCTGTCCGAAAGCCGCGGTGAGGCGGCGGGCAGCTGCGTCACCCCTTCCGAAACGGGCAACCGCTGCATGATGGTGGAAATTCAAACCTTGCTCGCAAAAACTGCCTACGGCTTGCCCCGCCGCATGCCGCTGGGCATCGATTATAATAAGCTGGTTCTCCTCATCGCCGTGCTCGAAAAGCGGTGCGGGCTTCCCTTTTACAATCAAGACGTTTACCTCAACGCCATGGGCGGCATTCGCCTTTCCGAACCCGCCGTCGACCTTGCCGTATGCGCGGCGCTTGCAAGCGGATATAAAAACGAACCGATCGACAAAGATACCGCCGTTTTCGGAGAAGTCGGCCTCACGGGCGAGGTGCGCGGCGTGACGTTTGCCGAAAAGCGCGTCAACGAATGCGTCAAAATGGGTTTCAAACGGGTGATATTCCCCGCAAAGAACTTCAAAAGCGTGAAAAAATTCGAGGACAAAATACAGCTCGTCCCCGTGCAATATGTCAACCAGATGATCAAAAAACTGTTTCCTGAACCAAAAACACAATAACGTGTCTTGCTTTTTGATCAAAAGGCGCCCGCGCGGAAGTACCGCGCGGGCGCCTTTGCATGCTCTTATAACAGTTTTTCCAAGGCTTGGCCGATATCGCCCGCAATGCATACGGAGCGGCTCTCGATCTCAGCGGGGGCATACGCCATTTCCAAATTGATACACGCATAGCGCGCTTTCGGATTGCGATAGACCCTCTGCCAAAACGGATATTTAATGATCCCGGGCGTATTCATGCCCACGCCCAACTCAAAATAAAGCACCTTTTTCCCCTCGTTTTCTCCGATAAACGCATCGTAACGCGCGCTCGCAGCATGCCAGCCCTCGTCCTCGACAAAGGTATTGTCCGCGCGCAGGTTGGTCGTCATCGGCTTGCCGCACACGGGGCAGAGCGGAATGAGTTCGGAAGGGATCTTCATATCTTTCTGTTCTGCCAGCATGGCGCGGACTGCGGTTTCATTGTCGTACGTCTTTTGATGGCAGGGAACGCTGCACTGAAACAGCCCGTAATCCCCCTGCGTATAAAAGAGCCGCGCCTTATCAAATCCCGCCGTCTGAAAGCGATGGTCGACGTTGGTCGTCAGCACGAAACAATTTTTATCCCGCACGAGCCGCAAAAGATCTTCATACGGTTTGCCTGCGGGCTGATCGTATCGGTTGACATAGATCATACGCGACCAATACGCCCAAAACATTTCGAGCGACGGAAAGGGATAAAATCCCCCCGAATACATGTCGTGAAAGCCGAATCGTTTCTCAAAGTCCGCAAAATTCTCTGTAAAGCGTTCGCCGCTATAGGTAAAACCCGCCGACGTCGAAAGCCCCGCGCCCGCGCCGACGATGACCGCCTCCGCCTCCGCCAGCCAATCTTTCAGTTTTTCGGCATGGCCGCCGCTGTTGCGGCCGGACAAATAAGTTTCCATGATCGGCCTCCTTCATTCGACGATCAAACAGCGCCCTACCCGCCTCGGTTTGGGCGCGGGATAACTGCCGTCGCAATACCCTAAAATGACAAAGCACCGCGCCACATACCCTTCCGGAACATGCCATGCGCTCAAATATTTCTGTCCCTCTTCTCCCGCGAACGTTTCCTCCCCTCTCGACACGATGCAAGAGGCTATGCCGAGGGCCGCCGCTTCCAAAACCATATTCTCTGCCGCGCAAAAAGCGTCCGGAATGCTGAAAAGAAAATTTTGCGGTGCAAAAACGGCGCAAACGGTAGGCGCGCCGTAAAACCCGCTTCTGATTGTCGGGTCGTCGATCGTGCTCGGCTGTTCTTTTGAGACATATGTGCCGAGCAGACGGCTTCGATCAAACTTTGCAAGATTCATCCTTCCCAGCTTTTCAGTCAGCGCACCGTCACGCACGGCGACGATCATCGTCCCCTGCCTGCCGCCCGCGTTCGGCGCATATAAGCCGGCTTCCACGATCTTTTCCACCGCTTCCCGCGGAACCTGCCTGCTTTGATATTTTCGTATCGATCTGCGGTTTTTGATCAAGTCCAACAATTCCATTTTTACCCCTCCTTCCAGCACTGCGGATCCGCTGCATACATATTTCCCGTATAGCCGTATGCGACGGCCGGGCAGCCCCGGCACACGTTCTTCAATTCACATTTCGCACACTTTACAAACTTTTCGTACTGCCTGTACCTTTCCGTTTTTGCACTCTGCCAAATCGAGTACAGATCCTCTTGCAAAACGTTGCCGATCTCGCTTTCCATGCGGCGGCAGGCGTATACGTCTCCGTTCGGTAAAATCGTGATATGATTTCTGCCGCAGTTGCAGCCGTCCGTCACTTTGTCAGTTTTCGGCGGCGTCAGCAGCCCTTTTTCATATAAAAAGAGCGCCCACAGATGATCCTTCAGCTGAAAGGTCGTCCCGCAGCCGCGGTGAGCGGCAAACCTTTCCCAACATGTTTCCAAAAAAGCCCTATAAGCGGAGGGTTCTATATGGATATCCGCGTCATATGCCTTGTCTTTGCTCGTGGGGCAATACCTGCCGAATGCAAACACATCGACACCCAACTCGCTTACGAGATCTATGAGCGCGGGGATCTCAGCCATATTGGCCTTGGAAACGGTAGACATCACCGCACACCACATGCCCGACCGGCGAATCGTTTGGATCGCCTCGATCGTTGCCCGAAATGAGCCCGGCTTGCGGAAGGCGTCATGCGTCCTTTCCATCCCGTCCAGAGAAAGCTGATATTTCACGCATCCGCAATCCTTCATGCGTGCGCAGTTCTCTTCCGTAAGGTGGAACGGATTTCCCATGATGCACAGCCGCGTATCATCTGCCTTGCAATCCTCAAGAAGTTCCCAAAAGTTTGGATGCAAAATGGGGTCTCCTCCCGTCAAATAAATGTACGGCGTACGGCCGATTTGCTCGCAGAACGCTTTGATCTCCGCATACACCCGCTTTAATTCGTTCGGCCGTGCAGAAATAAGACCGAGATGCCCCTCTGAAAAGATATAGCAGTGTTTGCATCGCTGATCGCATACATCGGTGATATGCCATTGTATCGCAAAATAAGGTTTCAACTTCTCACCTCACCTCCTTTTCGATGACCGGAGGGCTGCGCACGCGCACAGCCCCCGGCGCTTTCACTTGTCCTGCGTGCCGCAGGCAGGCGCTTCAGGATTCGGATCCGCACTGCCGCAGGCAGGGGCGGGATCCTGCGAGCCGCAGGGCGGAGCGGGATCTTTCGTACCGCATGCCGCCGCAGCGAGCCATTCGTTCGCCGTCATTGCCGTCCACCTCCTCATGTATTGGCCGATCTGTCCGATCGACGCCCACAGTATAGCAAATCCCGTTCGTCGGCGCAAGAACGTTACCTTTTTATTAGTCGGTAATAAAAAGGTAACCATAGCGGTACGAATTTGAAACCAACCGCTCCTTTTGATTGCTGCATTTAAAGTTATATGATATAATAAGATTTAAGGAGGAAATGGTTATGCTGACAAAAGACGAACTGCCCGAATGCCCCGTCGCCACTACGGTACAGTTGATCGGCAATAAATGGAAAATTTTGATCATCCGCAATCTTTTGCAATCCCCCCAACGCTTTACGGAATTGAAAAGGACGATCCCAGGCATCAGCCAAAAAGTATTGACGGACAACCTGCGCGCTTTGGAAGAAGACGGACTTATCGACCGCGAAGTGTTCGCCGAAGTGCCGCCGCGCGTCGTCTATTCACTGAGCGCGCTCGGCAACACCCTGCGCCCCATCATCGACGCCATGAAAGTTTGGGGCACCGACTATAAGGCGATGCTGGAAAGAAATGAGATTTAAAAAGAACTGCGCCGACAAACGAAAGCGTTTGCCGGCGCTTTTTCATATCGCCGCCGCGACGTCAGAGGCAGTCCGAAAATGATCTAAAACCGGTAAATAAAAACCGGCGATGCGCCTACGCCTGCGCGCGGGCATCCAACTCCTCCGCCAAATTGTACAGCGTGACCCCTTTCAAAGAATTTTCCATCGCGCGCTGCGCATCGGCGAGATGCCCGTCCAAAACGGCATGGATCGTTTTCCCTACCGGGCAGGCGGGGTTTGGATTTTCGTGAAAATGAAAAAGATCCCCGTCCACACTGTCCACTGCTTTAAATACATCATATAACGTGATCTCTTTGAGGTTCTTGACGATGCGCGCCCCGCCGCTGCCCGCCTTGACCTCGATCATCCCCGCCGCTTTCAGGCTCAAAAGCGTGCGACGAATGACGACGGGATTGACGTTCACGCTCGAAGCGATAAATTCCGACGTGGTCTTTTGCGAATCCGCAAACTTATACAGCACGAGCAAAGTATGCACTGCTACCGTAAATCTTGACGTGATTTTCATTTTTATCTCCTCTCTGTCTTTCGCGTCCATTATACATCATTCTTTTTTGTAATGTCAAGCATTACAACGGGCAGCTCTCAAAAAAGAGAGCTGCCCGCTC
>CAJFGA010000062.1 GCA_904374385.1 uncultured Clostridia bacterium
GTGGATCAGGGTCGGATAGCCGTGGAAATTGAAGATGATGGGCTTATCCTTCGTGAAGATCGCGTCGTAATCCGCGTCGGTCAGTCCATGCGGGTGCATGCCGTGCGGCTGCAGCTTCATCAGGTCGACGACGTTGACAAAGCGGATTTTCAGGTTGGGCAGCGCATCGCGCAGAATGGTCGTTGCCGCCAGCGCCTCGAGGGTAGGGGTATCGCCGCAGCAGGCGATGACGAGGTCGGGTTCTTCGCCCGCATCGTTGGAAGCCCAATCCCAGATGCTCACGCCCTGCGTGCAGTGCTTGACGGCCTGTTCCATGGTCAGCCACTGGAAGCTCGGGTGTTTGGACGCCACGATCACGTTGACATAGTTCTTGCTCTTCACGCAGTGATCGAAGCAGGAGAGCAGGCAGTTCGCATCGGGCGGCAGATACATGCGCACGACGTCCGCCTTCTTGTTTGCGATATGATCGAGGAATCCGGGATCCTGATGGGTAAACCCGTTATGGTCTTGCTGCCACACGTTGGAAGTGAGAACGAGGTTCAAAGAAGCGATGTCCTGCCTCCAAGGGAGCTGGTTGCACACTTTCAGCCACTTTGCGTGCTGTGCCGCCATCGAATCGACGACGCGGATGAACGCTTCGTAAGAGGCGAAAAAGCCGTGGCGCCCCGTGAGGATATAGCCTTCCAGCCAGCCCTCGCACATGTGTTCGGACAGGTAAGAGTCCATGATCCGCCCGTCCTTGGCAAGTTTGTCGTCATTCGGCCAAATATCCGCATTGAAATCGCGGTCAGTCGCTTCGAATGCGCGGTACAAGCGGTTAGACATGCACTCGTCCGGCCCGAAGATGCGGAAGTTTTTGCTCTCTTCGTTGAGTTGGAATACGTCTCTCACATAGCCGCCGAGCTCGAGCATATCCTGCGTCTTGACGGCGCCGGGGGCGGGAACGTCTACCGCATATTTTTTGAAGTCGGGCAGGCGCAGATCGCGCAGCAGTTTGCCGCCGTTCGCGTGCGGGTTTGCGCTGATCCTGTGATCCCCTTCGGGGGCGAGCGCCTTCAATTCGGGCTTCAGGCGGTAATTTTCGTCGAAAAGCTCGTCGGGCTTATAGCTCAAAAGCCAGTTTTTGAGCAGCTCGATGTGTTCGGGCTTTTCCATCGTGATGGGCACCTGATGGGCGCGGAAAGTATTTTCGATCTGCATCCCGTCGACCACCTTCGGGCCTGTCCAGCCCTTCGGGGTGCGCAGCACGATCATCGGCCAGAAAGGACGGTCCGTCTTTCCGTTTTCGCGCGCGTCCTTTTGGATCTTTTTGATCTCTTCGATGCACTTGTCGAGGGTCTCTGCCATCTTTTTGTGCATGGTCATGGGGTCGTCGCCCTCCACGAAATAGGGCTTCCAGCCGCAGCCATGGAAGAAGCTCTCCACCTCGTCGTGCGAGATGCGCGCGAATACGGTGGGGTTGTTGATCTTATAGCCGTTCAGGTGCAGGATGGGCAGGACCGCGCCGTCGTTGGCGGGATTCAAAAATTTGTTCGAATGCCAGGCCGTCGCAAGGGGGCCGGTTTCCGCTTCGCCGTCGCCGACGGTGACCGCGGCGATCAGGTCGGGGTTATCGAACACGGCGCCGAAAGCGTGCGCGATGGAATAGCCCAGCTCGCCGCCTTCGTTGATGGAGCCGGGCGTTTCGGGCGCGACGTGGCTGGAAATGCCGCCGGGGAAGGAGAACTGTTTGCACAGCTTTTTCATGCCCTCGTAATCCTGGCCGACGTTCGGATATACTTCGCTGTACGTCCCTTCAAGGTAGGAGTTGGCGACAAAAAAGTTGCCGCCGTGGCCGGGGCCGGAAAGTAAGATCATGTCGAGGTCATACTTTTTGATGACCCTGTTCAGGTGCACATAGACGAAGTTCTGTCCGGGAACGGTGCCCCAATGCCCGACGATCTTCTTCTTGATCTGATCCCTCGTGAGCGGCTCTTTGAGCAGGGGGTTGTCCAAAAGGTACAGCTGTGCCGCCGCGAGGTAGTTTGCCGCGCGCCAGTAAGCGTCCATCTTCTTGAGGTAATCCTCTGTCAAGGGCAGCTTTTCAGGGCATTCTTGCTTTTTGCTCATAACAATCTCCTTTGATTTATTTTTTTATTCAATATATATTATAAACATATTTCAGGAAATTTCAAGACTTTCTCGAAAATTTTCTGCACGCGCTTTTTAGCAGCGCGCGATCGCGCGTAACGAAAAAATTTTCTCTGTTTTCAAGAGGATTATAACAGTTTTGCCGTTCATATGTCAACATTTTGAATGTATTTTCGATAAAATTAAAGAAAATATGCGTTTTATCGAAACGTTCACCCAAAAATCGGGCAAAAAACGGCAAAAAAGTGAACGTTTACGCCCGATTGCAGGTTTGGAGCGGGGCTGGAACGCATGACCATGCACCTGTTGGGTTCAAAAAATGCGCGCAACGCTGTCATATTCCCGCGCGACATCAACCGCGTCACGCATTGGCGGATATGATAAAAACGGCATGCTTTCAGCGTGCCGTTTTTGCCTGTCATCGAAAATATTGCAAAGAACAAAATCCTGCCGTCGATTTTGTGACTTATTGTAAAAAATGTGCTATAATATACGCAATAAAACATTTGGAGGCAAGTATGAAAAAGTGGCTTTTGGCGTTGGCGCTCGGGCTGTCCTTCGTTTTGGCGGGCGGCTTCTGTTTTTCCGCTTGTGACAAGGCGGAAGAAGAAGGCGGCGTTGAATGGACGTTGGGTACCGTGTACGCGCAGGCGCAGGAACTCGGTTATGAAGGTACTTTGGATGAGTTTATCGCCCTTATTTCCGGCCGAGACGGCGCGGACGGACAAGACGGCGAGGATGGCAAAGACGGTGCGGACGGCGTGGGAGTACAAGAAGCCTACGTCGACGAGAACGGGCACCTGATCGTCGTGTTGACGAACGGGAAGACGGTGGATTGCGGCGCGGTGAAGGGCGCGGACGGACAAAACGGTCAAGACGGCGTCGGGATCAAAAATTTGTATATCAATGCCGAAGGCAGGCTGATCGCCGAATTGACGGATGGCAGAACGATCGACTGCGGTTCGGTTTGGGGCGGCTCGGCGGAGACGGAGCCGGAAAGCATCCGTCTGAATACCTCCCTGCTTACGATCGACGAAGGGAAAAGCGCGCAGCTGACGGCGACCGTTTTGCCGGAAGAGGCTGCGGACAAGCGCGTGACATGGTCGAGCTTGAATGAAAATGTCGCCACGGTGGAGGACGGAAGGGTGTACGGCGTGTCTGCAGGGGAGACGAGCATCCTCGCCGTCACCTCTAACGGCAAAGTCGCTTCCTGCACGGTTCGAGTGTTGTGGGTCGATCCCGGATTTGTGGAAGTGACGGGCATTACGCTGGACAAAAGCGCGCTCACCCTGTCGGCGGGTTCGACGGGGCGGTTGACTGCTTCCGTACAGCCCGCAAACGCGACGCAGACATGGCTGACGTGGACAAGTTCGAATGAGGAGATCGTCGCCGTGGGCGACGGCGTGCTGTATGCGCTGCAGCCGGGCAGCGCGTCGGTCACGGTCTCGACAGAAAATGGCAAGACGGCGTCCTGTACGATCACTGTCACCGACGATCCGCGCATGGAAGGCTTTACATATCGGTATTTCAACAATTGGGATGGCACCTTTGGGTGTGAGGTGACGGGCGTGCAGGCAGGGTATCAAGGCCGCACGGCTTTGACGATCCCCGCGCATGTGACTTCCGTCTCCTTCGGTGCGCTGCAAAACTGCCGCTCGCTCACGGAATTGACCATCCCCGTATCCGATCGAAATCTGGGCTGGTATTTCGGCGCGGAAAGCAGTGCGGACAGCGACGTCTATCTTCCGCTCCCCTTAAAAAAGATCGTCTTTACGGGATCATACATACATTCGTCCGCCTATGAAAATTGTACTTGGCTCGAGGAGGTCGTTTTGCCCGACAGTGTGACGAGCATCGGGGATAGAGCGTTCTCCGGTTGCAGCAGTTTGGCAAGCGTCGTCATCCCCGGCAGTGTGACGAGCATCGGGTGGGCAGCGTTCTCCGGTTGCAGCAGTTTGGCGAGCGTCGCCATCCCCGGCAGTGTGACGAGCATCGGGAATAGTACGTTCTCCGGTTGCAGCAGTTTGGCAAGCGTCGTCATTCCCGACAGTGTGACGAGCATCGGGCTTTACGCGTTCTCCGGTTGCAGCAGTTTGGAAAGCGTCGTCATCCCTGACAGTGTGACGAGCATCGGGGATCGGGCGTTCTACGGTTGCAACGGTTTGCGCCGGGTGAATATCGGCGATCTGAATGCTTGGCTGGCGATCGATTTTGGCGGAGAGTATGCAAACCCCCTCAACTATGCGCACGATCTGTATTTGAACGGCGTTTTGGTGAAAGAAGTGACCGTCCCCGCGGAACAATTGCTGGTCAAGGCATATGCCTTTGCGGGCAGCAGCATCCGCCGCGTCGTCATGGAGGAAGGGATACGCGCCATCCGCGCATCTGCGTTTCAAAATTGCAGCAGTTTGGCGAGCGTCGTCATTCCCGACAGTGTGACGAGCATCGGGGAGAGAGCGTTCTCCGGTTGCAGCAGTTTGGAAAGCGTCGTCATTCCCGACAGTGTGACGAGCATCGGGGATTGGGCGTTCTCCGGTTGCAGCAGTTTGGCGAGCGTCGTCATTCCCGACAGTGTGACGAGTATCGGGGAGAGAGCGTTCTCCGGTTGCAGCAGTTTGGAAAGCGTCGTCATTCCCGACAGTGTGACGAGCATCGGGAATGAGGCGTTCTTCAGTTGCAGCAGTTTGGCAAGCGTCGTCATTCCCGACAGTGTGACGAGTATCGGGAGTTCCGCGTTCCACGGTTGCAGCAGTTTGACGAGCGTCGTCATTCCCGACAGTGTGACGAGCATCGGGGAGTTAGCGTTTGCTGGCTGCAGCAGTTTGGCAAGCGTGACCTTCGCAACCCCGAACGATTGGTATGCGGGCGATACGGCGGTAGACAGCGCGGTGCTTGCCGACCCCGCCCTGGCTGCCGATTATCTGCGTGACATAGCATGGAATAGTATAACGCTGAAACGCCGGTAGACAGGCATGACGGCATGGGCGGGCGGCTCTCTGCGGGGCCGCCCGTCGTTTTGTGTATTTTTTCGCGGTAATTTTTTGTTGCGCTATATTGACAGAGCTTCATGGCGGTGGTACAATAGGGAGGAAAAACACACGGGGGAGGGCCATATGGAAAGCGATTATAAAAGAGAATATCTGAAACTTTTGTCCGCGCGATATCCCACTGCACGCGAAGCGGCCGCGGAGATCATCAATCTCGACGCGATCATGCGCCTTCCCAAGGGAACGGAGCACTTCATGAGCGATCTGCACGGCGAGTACGAGGCGTTCTGCCACATCATGAACAACTGCTCGGGCGTCATCCGCGAAAAAGTGGAACAGCTCTACGGCGACGCGATGACAGAGCCGGAGCGCGACGAGTTTGCAACTTTCGTCTACTATCCGCAGGCGATCATCGCGGAGATGAAGGCGAAACAGCGCGACCTGCGCGACTGGTATATCGTGCAGCTGCATAGGCTCATCGAGGTATGCCGCACCGTTGCTTCCAAATATACCCGCAGCAAAGTCAGAAAGTCTCTCCCCAAAGATTTCGGCTATGTCATCGACGAACTGATCAACATGGATCGCACCGACTTCAATAAGGAGGCGTATTATCATGAAATTTTCAGCGCCATTGTCGAGCTCAACCGTGCGGAGAGCTTCATTGTCGCGCTGACCGACGCGATCAAGCGGCTCGCCGTGGACGAACTGCATATCGTCGGCGACGTGTTCGACCGCGGCGAAAATCCGGACAAGATCCTCGATCTGCTCGTCACCCATCACTGCGCGGATATCCAGTGGGGGAATCACGATATTTCCTGGATGGGGGCGCACATGGGCAACCTCGCCTGCATCTTCACCGTGCTCGATATTTCCCTTAAATACGGGAATCTCGACCTTCTTGAAGAGAGCTATGGCATATCTCTGCGCAAGCTCTCCTCCTATGCACGAGCAAAGATGGACGACGACGCGCGCTTTTATCCCGCCGTTTCTTCTGCGGCGGAAACGGATGCGGATGTCGCCAAGATGCGCAAGGCGGTCTTTTTTATGCTGATGAAGGCGGAAGGGCAGATCATCGCCCGCCATCCCGAATACGGCATGGACGAGCGCATTTTGCTCCGCAAGATCGATTATCGGCGGGGCACGGTCGAGATCGGGGGGAGGGCCGTCGAACTCAACCGCAACGATTTTATTACCGTCGATCCCGCCGATCCGTTGCGGTTTACGCCCGCCGAAGCGGAAGTCGCGGAAGGGCTGCGCCGCTCCTTTATGCACAGCGAAAAGCTGACCCGCCATATCGCATTCATGTTCGAACACGGTTCGGCTTACAAAATTTCCAACGACAACCTCATCTACCACGGCTGTATCCCGCTCCGGGAGGACGGCAGCTACTTGGAATTTTTGGGGCATCGGGGCAAGGATCTCCTGGATTTTGCGGACGAAACGGTGCGCGCCGCTTACAAGGCGTTCGTGCAGGGGAAAGAGGACGTTCCTTCGCTCGATTTTGTTTGGTACCTTTGGTGCGGGAGATGTTCGCCGCTGTTCGGCAGGGAAAAGATCACCACCTTCGAGCGCATCTATGTCGACGACGCGCAGTATCATCAGGAAACGCGCAATCCCTACTATCGGTTTTATAACGACAGGGCGTTCTGCGAGCGCATCCTGCACGATTTCGGAATAGACGGCAAATACAGCCATATCGTCAACGGGCACGTCCCCGTCAAAAAGAAGGACGGGGAAAGCCCCATCAAGGCAGAGGGAAAACTCATCGTCATCGACGGCGGCTTCTGCAAGGCGTACCATGCCAAAACGGGCATTGCGGGCTATACCCTCATTTATAATTCGCACGGGCTCCGCCTTTGCGCGCACGAACCTTTCGACTCCATCGAAAAGGCGATCGAAAACCGCTCCGACATCCATTCCGAAGTCACCGTGTTCGAAACCCAAAAAAACAGACTCCGCGTCATAGACACGGATACCGGCAGGGAACTGGCGGAGCAGGTCGAGGGGCTGAAAAGCCTACTCGATTATTATGAAAGCTGTGCGGCGGCGGGGATTTCTCCCGCGTCCGACAGATAGAATTTTAGTTTTATCGCGGTAGGAGAAAAGATGTATAAATTGGCGATAGGACTGATCGAATGCGGCGTTCCTTTCGGCAGGCAGACGCAATTATTGAAACGTGCCGGGTGGGAGGGCGCCTTCTTCGGTTGGGAAGAGGGGCTCGATCCCGCAGCCGTCGCAAAACAGATACGGGAAGCCGGGCTGTTTCTGCAGTCGGTGCACGCCCCGTTTCAGGGATTGTGTCGCCTTTGGGAATCGGAAGAAGAAGGCCTTGCCGAACAAAAAAAATTGATTGAAGTGATCCGCGGTGCGGCGGCATTGGGAACAGATCTTGTCATTATGCACGCCGTGGTCGGTATGGATAAAAATTTACCGACTCGGCTCGAATGCGAACGCGGGCTCGCCCGTTTCGGCAATATTTTCGACGCGGCGGAAAAAGAGGGCGTCATCGTAGCCATGGAAAATACGGAGGGAGAGGCCTATCTCGATGCGGTAATGGCGGCGCACGGGCACAGGAAAAATGTAAAATTTTGCATCGACACCGGGCACGAAATGTGTTATAACCGCAGTAGCGACATGATCGGGCGCTATCAAGATAAATTATACTGTACGCATCTGAACGACAATTTAGGGATGAGCGGAGACCGAATTACTTGGACGGACGATTTGCATTTGCTTCCGTTCGACGGCGTTGCCGATTGGGAAGGGATCGCAAAACGCCTGCAAAAAGCCGGATACCGCGGCGATTTTACCTTTGAACTAAACATATCGTCGAAACCCGGCAGGCACGAAAACGATGTGTACCGCAAGATGGACTTTTTTGATTTTGCTTCGCTGGCTTTCCGGCGGGCGGAAAAATTTTGTGAAATTTTTTATCAAAAACGCCCTTAAATTGCTTTACTGATTTAGCGCGATAAAGTATAATAGATGCGCTGCCGCAGGTTGCGGCAGACACGGCCGCCTATGGCGCGGCAAAAGGAGTTACATAAATATGAAAAAGTTATTGGCACTCATCTGTTCGCTCTTCCTTTTAGTGAGCGGTGTTTCGATGTTTTCCGCTTGCGGTAACGAGGACGTTATAAAAGTCGGCGTCACGCAGTATCCGCCTATGGATTATATCGACGAAACGACGAACGAGTGGACGGGCTTCGACGCGGAACTCGCGGAAAAGGCTTTCGGTGAACTCGGCTACGAGGTCGAGTTTGTGGAAATCGTTTGGGAAACCAAGATCGTTTCTCTGACAGCTGGGGAAATCGACGTCATTTGGAACGGGATGACGGTTACGGACGAATTGAAAGAAAATATTCTGCTTTCCGATCCGTACATGGTCAATCAGCAGGTGCTTGTGATCCGTAAGGCGGACGAGGACAAATATAAGACGCAGGAAGATCTTTCCAAAGCAAGCAAGATCGCTTTCGAGGGAGGCTCCGCGGCAGACAATATCCTGAGCGAAATGGATTCTCTGACCGAAGGACAACTCCTTTCCATGGAAAAACAGGCAGATACGTTTTTGGAGGTCAAATCGGGCTCTTCCGATGTGGCGGTAGTGGATATCGCACTGGCGCAGGAAACGGTGGGGCAGGGCGACTATACCGATCTTATGTATGTTAACGTAGGGTTCGAATCCGAAGATTTTGCTGTTGGATTCCGCAAAGAGGATACTGAACTTTGCGAAAAGATTAATGAGATTCTTGCAAAATACAAGCAAGACGGGACGATCGCTGAACTCGGCGAAAAATACGGCGTATCCGTATAAAACAGTAAAAAGTTATGTTTTGGCAAGTTACGCTTAATCTTTTAGAAGGTTTCGGGGTCACGTGCCTGATTTTTGCGGCAACGCTCGTATGCGCGTTGCCGCTCGGTTTGATCCTTGCGTTCGGTTCGATGTCTAAATTCAAGCCTTTGAAAGCGGTGGTC
>CAJFGA010000063.1 GCA_904374385.1 uncultured Clostridia bacterium
TCATGGTGTGTATTCATTGATTTTTGCGGTGCAATTTGATATTATATAGGCAATATAAAGACTGATGCGTGTAGCCTTTTCGTTCACAAATCACAAAAAAGACGAACAGAGAGAATCTGTTCGTCTTTTTTACTATCTTTGCGAAATGCGGATGGATGGAGAAGATTTCTGTATCTCACGTTTTTTAACGGAAAATCCCGGATGATCGATTGGTTCGAACATAGCCCTTTTTCTGCGGATCAAAAAACCGTAGGGCACAAAAATCGCCGGAGCAGGCTTCATTATCCTCAAGATCGATTTTTATATGAATTTTGTGCAAAAAAAATTTTTTCAACTGTTGACAGCCTGCCGAAAATGTGATACTCTATATTAGATGAACGTTCATCTACGGCGCGGATCTATCGCGTAAGGGGAGGCATTATGTCGGAGAACAAAAAGAAAGTTACGCTGCGCGACATTGCGGAAAAGACGGGGCTCTCCGTCAACACGGTTTCGCGCGTGCTCAACAAAAAACCGTACTATACGAAAGAGGTGGAAGAAAAGGTCAACGCCGCCTGTAAAGAACTCGGCTATATCGTCGACATGAATGCGTCGGGCCTGCGCAGCGGGTCTACCCGCACGGTCGCCATCTTGTATGACGATCTCATCAATCCCTTCTATTCTTATACCACAGACATTATTTCTAAACGTTTCGAAGAGCACGGGTATAACTGTATCATGTTCTCCAATAACGATCGTTCTCCCTATGTCGACTACGACTTGATGCGCAGCGTCATGGCGCGCAAACCGGACGGCATCCTGTCCTTTTTAGAGCCTGCGGCGGATATGGTGGATTTTATCAAAAATTCGGGTATTCCGTTCGTCATCTTCGGCAGAGACGGTTCGCCTTACGGCATGGTCGGCGTGGATGCCGACGAAGTGTACGGCGGCAGAATCGCAGGGGAATATCTCCTTTCCCGCGGGTACAGGAAGCTCGCCTATATCGGCAGTTGGCACGATGTCAAAGTCTGTCTCGATCGGCAGAAGGGATTGGAGCAGGCGCTCGCCGAAGAGGGCATGTCTCTCTCTCCCGAACATACATTTTACGTCCGCGAACAGGCGTTTTCCGAAATTATCGATAAGATCGTACAGGACGGCATAGACGGTATTCTTTGCTTTAACGATATCATCGCCTTTATCGTCATCGAAGCGCTCGAAGAGCGCGGGATGACCGACGGGCTCGATTACGGCATCGTCGGATTTGACAATATCCAGCAGATGATGCGCATGCCCCGCCTCATCACGACGGTCGACGTGGGCAGCCGCGATTTCGCAGAAGCGGGCGCAGAGGTCATGCTCTCCCTCCTGTCCGGGAGCGAGGAGGAAAGGCCCTCTTTCCGCGATACGCATAAATCTTTCCTTGTCAAGGGCAAATCCACAAGATAGCTTTTACGCAAATAGAGTTACGGGCGTGCCGCTCACTGAGCGGCACGCCCGATTCATTTGTATCCCGCTCTTTGCGGAGCAGCAGAGGCAAATGCCGGTATACAAAAACATTCTCTTTCGGGAGAAAGACGTCATTGACCATATGTCAAACAAAAAGCAGGATTCCCCTTGAGAAGCGGTCACTGAAAGTGACTGATGGGGGATCCCCTGAAACCGATAAAGCATGAAAGAAACGCAAAGTTAGCTCTTTATCCGCAATCGATCTCTCCTTCCTTCAAAAAGGGAGAAAAGGCATGCCTTCCGTGTAGAAAAGTGTTTATCCGACGTTTGCTCGGGAATCTTCTCCGGGGGCTTCGCCCGGCTCTGCGGGGCGGGGATCTTTGGGCGGCTGTTTTTTTCGCCCGAATGCGATCATCAGGATGCAGACGGGAAGCAGGATCGCCGAACAGAGCAGGATGGAATAATTTCCCAGTCTGTCCGCCGTAAATCCGCCCAATAGGGCGCCGAGCGCAAAAAAGAGGATGACCAGCGCATAAACGCCGCTCTTTTTCAGCTTTGCGGCGTCCTTTTCCGCAGCGCCTCTGTACAGATTGACGGCAGCCTGCCGCAGATTGTTTGTACAAAATGTGGTGCTCAGCGCCGCTCCGCGGCATTCGGTAAACACATTGTATTGCAGGGCGCACAAAAAAGCCACGGAGACATATGTATACCAATCGGATATTCTCTCCGGCAGAAAGGCAAGCCCTGCGAAGGCGGCGATCTCCGCCGCCGTGACGGCAATATGCGCCCCGCCGCGCATCGCGCGCGACAAAAATACCGAAACGAGGATCCCCGTCAGGTAGGCGAGGATGGAATACAGATAGTGCGCCGCCATGCCCCAATCTCTCTCATACAGGCGAAGCGTCAGCAATACGAGGTTGCCCGTCTGCGCGTTGCAAAATACGCCGCCGTGCAGAAGAAATGTATACGCCTCGAGAAATCCTCCCACGGCCGCGAAGGATAAAAAGACGTAAAACGATTGTTCAAATGGGTATTTTTTCATGATAAATTATTTCCGGAAGTGTATTGTACCGGGCAATATTGTATCGCTTTTTAGGTCAAAAGTCAACGCGGCGGAAGGGCATGAAAGGACTTCCATGGACCGATTTTTTTGTGAAAAATAATTTCACAAAAAAAAGGACAAAAAACCCCCGTTTATTCCGTTGACAATTTTTATGAAATAGCTATAATGTTAGATAACCTAACAATCTTGGTGAGAGGTGTCGCATGAACAAACGGCACATCGGCTACGCGGTCAAATCATTGAATCGCCGCATCGATCGTGCAATTGAAAATATTCCCGCCGTTAACGAGAACGGGAAACTGACGGGCGTCCAGTTTTGGATGCTCAATTTTCTGTTCAGGAGCGCGGGGAAAGACGTTTTTCAGCGCGATGTGGAGGAAGAATTTAAAATTCGGCGTTCCAGCGCGACGGAGATCCTCAAATCGATGGAAGCCGCGGGGCTGATCCGCCGCGTACCCGTCGAGTACGACGCGCGCCTTAAAAAGATCGAACTGACGGAATATGCCGAAGAAGTGCGCCGCCAGATACAGGCGCAGGTCGAGCGGTCTGAAGCGCGCATGACGCAGGGTTTTTCCGAAGCGGAGCTGGACGCTTTTTTCGACTATGTCGATAGGTTCAAGGCCAATCTCGCGCAGATGGAGCAAGACGGTTAGGGGTTTCCGCGGCGCGGGGCGCGCGGGAAGCAATGGTTATGTAAAATTTTTTATAAGGAGACAGATATGATCAAAACTTTGGCGAAAAGTATCCGCGAGTACAAAACTCCGTCCATACTTTCCCCGATCTTTGTCGCGATCGAAGTGGTTCTCGAGTGTCTGATGCCGTTGGTCATCATGGACTTTCTCGAAGCGATCCGCGAGAGCGAAGTACTGCGCATGAGTACGATCTTTTACTATGGCGGCATTTTGATCGGCATGGCGGTGTTGTCCCTCGCCACGGGCATGCTTTCGGGCAGATTCGCGGCGCGCGCGAGCGCGGGCTTTGCGAAAAATTTGCGCAAAGACATGTACTACGCGATCCAGGATTACTCATTTGCAAACATCGACAGATTTTCAACGTCCAGCTTGGTGACCCGTCAGACGACGGACGTCACGAACGTACAGATGGCGTACATGATGATCATCCGCGTGGCGATCCGTTGCCCGCTCATGCTCATCTTCTCCCTCGCGATGGCGTTCACGGTCAACGTGACCATTTCCTGGGTATTCGTTGCGCTCGTGCCCGTCCTTGCGGCGGTGCTCGTCGTCGTCATTTTCAAGACGCACCCGATTTTTGAAAAGGTGTTCCATAAATACGACAACATGAACCGCTCCGTCCGCGAAGACATCAAGGGCATTCGCGTCGTGAAATCTTTCGTGCGCGAAGATTTCGAAAAGAAAAAGTTTGAAGCCGCTTCCGAAGACGTCTGCAAAGACTTCACGCTTGCCGAGCGCATCATGGCGATCAACGGCCCCGTGATGCAGTTCTGCATTTGGCTCTCATTCCTGCTCATCTTCCTGCTCGCCGCGATCCTCACGCACAGGGGAACAAACGTCCTCGAAGATCAGCTCACCGTACTCATCATGTACGCGTCGCAGATCCTTTCGGCGGTCATGCAGCTCTCCATGGTCATCGTCATGATCATCATCGCGCGCACGTCCGGCGAACGTATCGTCGCGGTGCTCAACGAAAAGAGCAACATCGTATCCCCCGAAAATGCCGTCAAGGAAGTCAAAGACGGCGACATCGTGTTCGAAAATGTCAGTTTCAAATATTCCAAAGATGCCGAACGGTTCGCCCTGGAAGGAGTCAATCTGCACATCAAATCGGGGCAGACGATCGGCATTTTAGGTGGCACGGGCGCGTCCAAATCCACGCTCGTCAACCTGATTCCACGGCTTTACGATACTACGGAGGGTGACGTCTATGTGGGCGGCGTAAATGTCAAAGAATATGACCTCGAGGCGCTCCGCAACAAGGTCGCCATGGTCTTGCAGAAGAACGTCTTGTTCTCCGGCACCATCAAGGATAACCTGCGCTGGGGCAAAGAGGACGCCACCGACGACGAAATGCTGCGCGTTTGCAAACTTGCCTGCGCGGACGACTTCATTCAGCGCTTCCCCGACAAGTACGATACTTACATCGAGCAGGGCGGCACCAACGTTTCGGGCGGACAGAAACAGCGCCTGTGCATCGCGCGCGCCCTCTTGAAAGATCCCAAAGTCCTGATTTTGGACGACTCGACCAGCGCCGTCGATACCAAGACGGACGCCATGATCCGCAAATCCTTCCGCGACGAGATCCCGAACGTCACGAAGATCATCATCGCCCAGCGCGTTTCCTCCGTACAGGATGCGGATCAGATCATCGTCATGGACGGCGGCAAGATCAATGCCATCGGCACCCACGAAGAACTGCTCGCTTCCAACGAGATCTATCGTGAGGTCTACTATTCGCAGAATAAGATCGGCAACGCTGCAGCCGTTGAAGCGTCGCAAGGAGGTGAGGCAAATGCGTAAAGCCAATGAAGCCGTAAAGTCGGCTCCCCAGCGCTCCAGGGTCCGCACCTTCAAATTGTTGGGAAGATTGCTCTCCTATTTATTCCATTATTATAAGGGCCGCATGATCGCTGTCTTTGTCTGTATTGCGATCACCGCGGCGGCAGGTATCAGCTCCACCTTCTTTATGGGGCTGGTGCTCGACAACGTCATCAACCCCCTTGCCGGGATCGGGCCGGATGGAAATCCCATCACGCCTGCAGTGTGGGGAGACGTATCGCAAAATCTGCTGTTTATCATCGGCGGCATGGGGCTGATGTATATAGTGGCGCTCTGCGCGTCTTTCTTCTACAATCAGACGATGGCGATCGTCACGCAGGGCTTCTTGCGTCACATCCGCGACGATATGTTTTCGCAGATGCAGTCGCTGCCCATCCGCTATTTCGATACGCATACCCACGGCGACATCATGTCCGTCTATACCAACGATACGGATGCGCTGCGCCAGCTCATCTCCATGAGCATCCCGCAGATCTTTTATTCCTGCATAGCGGCGATCGTGTTGCTCGTCTATATGTTCCTGTACAGCCTGTGGCTGATGATCGTCGTCCTGCTCGGTGTGGTATTGATGGCGCTCGTCGCCAAATTCGTCGGCAGCCGCAGCGCCCGCTACTTTATCAAACAGCAGGAAGTCATCGGCAAGACGGAAGGCTACATCGAAGAGATGATGGGCGGGCAGAAGGTCATCAAGGTATTCTGCCACGAAGAGCGCGCGAAAGAAGAGTTTGACAAGATCAACGACGACCTCTGCGACGCGTCCGACAAAGCAAACGCCTACGGCAATATCTTGATGCCGGCAATCATGAATATCGGGCATTTCGTATTCGTTCTGACGGCGATCGTGGCCGGCCTGCTCGTCAGCTTTGAAGTGCACAATCTCGCTATCACCGGGTGGTCTGCCGGCATCATCAGTACGACGGTCATCGCCATGTTCCTCAATATGTCCCGCCAGTTCTCTCTCAATATCGGCCAAGTTTCCATGCAGATCAACTCGGTCGTCATGGGGCTTGCGGGCGCCGGCCGTATCTTCGAAATTCTCGATGAAAAGCCGGAAACGGATGACGGCTACGTTACCCTCGTCAATGCAAATATTGCCGAGGACGGCACGATCACGGAAAGTACAGAGCGTACCGGCAAGTGGGCTTGGCGCCATCCCCACCAGGCGGACGGCACCGTCACTTATACCGAATTGAAAGGGGATATCCGCCTCTTCGACGTAGACTTCGGCTATGTTCCGAATAAAATCGTACTGCATAACGTCAGCATCTATGCGAAACCCGGGCAGAAGATCGCTTTTGTCGGCGCAACGGGCGCGGGCAAGACGACGATCACCAACCTTTTGAATCGTTTCTATGACATTGCCGACGGCAAGATCCGTTACGACGGCATCAATATCAATAAGATCAAAAAGGCAGATCTGCGCCGTTCCATGGGCATCGTCTTGCAGGATACCAACCTGTTTACGGGCACGATCATGGAAAATATCCGCTATGGCAAGTTGGATGCGACGGACGAGGAGTGCATTGAGGCGGCAAAGCTCGCCAATGCGCACGACTTTATCACGCGGCTTCCCGAGGGTTACAATACCGTTTTGAGGCATGAGGCGTCCAACCTCTCGCAGGGGCAGCGCCAGCTCATTTCCATCGCGCGCGCGGCGGTTGCCGATCCTCCCGTCATGATCTTAGACGAGGCGACCTCTTCCATCGATACCCGCACCGAGGCATTGGTGCAAAAGGGCATGGATGCACTGATGAAGGGCAGAACGGTCTTTGTCATCGCGCACAGGCTTTCAACCATTCAGAATTCTGACGCGATCATGGTTCTCGACCACGGCCGCATCATCGAGCGCGGCTCGCACGAGCAGCTCATCGAACAGCGCGGTACCTACTATCAGCTGTATACCGGCGCGTTCGAACTCGAATAAAATTTATCTTAACGGAGCGATCGATGCTCGCAGAAGGGAGCCCTGCCGGATCCGGCAGGGCTCCTCTTTGCGTAAACGCCCCGCAATGGTTGCCGCCGCGGGGCAGCGGAGGCTGAGGTCGATAAACAAAAAACCTCCGCTTGAGGCCGGAAAGTGCCCGGGTAACAAAAGGGCTTCCTCTTGTGTTCGATATGACAAGTGCACGGGTAATAAAAAAGGCTTCCCCCTTAGGGGGAAGCTGTCACCGAAGGGGACGGATGAGGGGGATAGGTCGACCAATTTTTTTGCGCGCTTGTGCGCGGGCGGAAAAGATCGGCGTTATACCCGCAAATGAAATCTCCCCGCGTAAAACGCAGGGAGGAACATTTTTAAAAATTCTGTGCAAGATACGCCGTCGATATCTTTCTCATTGCTCGTGGCGCAATAAATGTTTTATGCAGGAAAACGTGATTTCGTAGATCGTCAAAAAAACATACTCCGCTTTTGCGTTCTTCATCGCTTCCCGCTGTTTTTCCGTTACATAGGTATAGGGATAAATCCCAAACATGAACGGGAAAAAGATATAGATAAAATTCTGCACTTCGTTCACGCTCATGGAGGGGAAAAACTTTTCCACGCAGCGCGTAACGAGTCGTAGTGACCTTCCGTAAGAACACTTGAACTCTGTCAGGTTTTCGATGCGGCTGCTGCTCTCCATATCGTAGTGGTTCATGGACATGAGCTTTAACAGGCGCTCCCGTTTTTCAAGCGAACGGGCGAACTGATCGGCAAATTCGTCTGCAGTCAGGTGCTCGTTCTTCTCTAAGATCGCCGTCAGATCTTCATTCCAAAGGTCATATTCCCGCTCCAAAAGCGCAAGAAATATCTCTTCCTTTGTCTGAAAGTAATTATAGATGGATGTGCGCGTAAAGGAAGTCGCTTTCCCTATATCTTTGAGCGTCAGCTCTTTGAAGCTCGTCGTTTCATACAATTCCGCACAGGCGTTTATGATCTCTTCTCTTCTCGCATTCGCCTGTTCCCGGGTCACTTTGGGCATATCGCACCTCACAAAACGTCAGTCTTACAATATTATAACCGTTTACTGACGCTGTGTCAATAATTATGCCTGCGAAAGTACGATTTCCGCGTTCGGCACGTTGAGCAGATCGATGATTTCGTTCTCGGTCAGGCCGCTGATGCGGCCAAGCTTCGTGTACGACCATGTATTGGAGCCGTAAAATAGGACGATAGAACGGCTTGCGTAGAGCATGATATCGCCTGCCGCCGTTTGAATGCGCGTATCTTCCGCCGGAAGGCTCTGCGGAAGTGATCCCACCTGCTCAAAACCGCCGTAACGCGCGGTCTGTATGACGAGTGGGCCGTCCGAAAGCAATTTCTCCAAAGCGGCTACGGACGCATTTTCTTCCCATTCTACGGATATTTCTTTACCGTTTACGGCAAGGGCGATCATAAATTCCTCCTGCGGCGTTTCGCCTGACGGTTCGGAGGGCTGTTCGGCGCTCGGCGGGGTATGATTTGATTGATCGGAGGGGGAGGCCGTACAGCCCGCAAATGCAAATACAGCGATCACGGCTATCCATGCCAAAAGAACGGTCTTCCGCTTTTTCATAGCTGTCTTGCCCATGCCGCCGCACTGCCTGCCGACAGCCGTTTGCCTTCCAGCCAATGCGCCGCAGGGCATACGGATTTCAGCCTCGCATATGCGCGCTCGATGCCGCTTCCGCCGGATGTGGCAAACGGAATCACTGTTTTTCCCGAAAAGTTATGGCTTTCGAGAAAGGTATCTACAATGCGCGGTTCGACGTACCACCAGATCGGGAAACCGATTAAAATATTGTCGTAGCCGGCAATATCGATATTGCCGGACATTGCCGGGCGATTGTCCGCGTCTGCCATTTCGATCGAACTGCGGCTTTTTTTGTTCATCCAG
>CAJFGA010000064.1 GCA_904374385.1 uncultured Clostridia bacterium
TTTTTGCCATAATACAGGTATTCCGCCGAATCCGCCTTGACGACGAGCGTCGTGTGCGGCGTATCCAGCCTGATGATCTGTCCTTTTTTTCTGATCATAACAGCCTCCGTACTGTTTTGCATGATTTTTTTCGGTTATCGCGAACCGTCCCTGTAAGTATAGCATAAAAAAATATGTTTGTATAGCAAAAAAACAAAAAAATACGGGGCGAAACAAAAAATTCACCCCGCACTCATCGTTCACTCCGCGCGCCGCCGTTCAGTTTTGCGCGATTTCTTTGCCCATTTTGATAAAATCTTCGCTTTTTTGGTCAAGCATCTGCTTTTCCGCGGGCATAAGCTTGTAATATCCCTTCTCTTTCATCTCGGAAAACACCGTAAACTGGTTTTCCTGCGCTTTGGTGAAACAGCTCAAAAACTGCGAGCGCAGACTCTTCGTGCAGCCCTCCTTGATCGCGAGAGAGTAGCTGTCGAGCAGCATCTTTTCGGTGTTGAGCATATCCGTAAGCGAATCTTTTTCGTTCAGCGAACCTTCCATTTTGGATAATTTTGCCATAAAGCCTCCTTACTTCCCCTCCAATATGCAAAGAAGGGTATTGTACCTCTGTTCGTGGCAGTCCGCGATCCGGCCCATGCACTCGGCGAGCGCGGCATCTGTCAGCGTTTTAGAATACATTCTCGCTTTTTTACATGCCATTCCTTCGCCCATGAGAAGCCCGGAAAGAACTTCGAGGTCTTTGGATGTGAATTTCGTCATAATTTTCCCTCCAAAGGACAGTATGCGCAGCGGCCGCCGATTTATACAGAGGGCCCCGCCCGCATTGATCTTGCGGGCGGGGCAGTACATTCAATGGCGCTCTTCTAAATGATCGTACGTTTCGCAAAAGCGTGCCGAAAAAGCGGGCGGTTCTCCCGCGGCGTACAAGTGTGAAATGTCTCCGTATGAATTGCAGCGAAAAGAGGCGATCCCTTTTTCCCTCTCTTCGGTATAAAGGGTCGTCACCGAGGAAGGCGCCGCGCAAAAATGCTGCAGAAGCGCCACCGGCGACATATGGAACAGGTGCGAAAGGATGACGCCCGTCACGCCGAAGTGACAGAAAAATACGAGCGTTTTGCGGTTCGGCGCTATCGCCCGATAATAAGAACCGCGCCTCTGATAGCCGTACTCTTCGAGCAAACCGTCGATGCCGCTGCATACCTCGGCATACGCTTTCGGCACATCGCTTGCCGCAATAAAAGGCACGCGCACCCACCGCTCTGCCGAATAAAGGTCGGGATATTTGTCCATAAACGAGGGCATAAAATCCCAAATGAGATGTTCCTCGCCCGTTTCGGGCAGGCGGACGGGAACGGTAAACTCTTTTAACCAGCCGCAGGTGACGCCCGTGCGATGTACGCGCGCGAGCGTCGCCTCGGCTGTCCTCTGCGCCCTGCCCTTGGGCGACAGATAAAACGCATGCACATTTTCGCTCTGCATTTTATCCGCCAAAAGTTTAATCTCTCTCTCCCCTTTTGCAGTCACGGAATCCTTTTCATAATCCGGATCGCCGTGACGGATGAAAATCAGTCTCATAAATTACCCATGGCGCCCTGAGAGAAGGCGTTTCCCATATAAATTATCTGCCGTACTCTTCGGCAAGTTTTTTGAAGGAAGGAAGGGAGCGGGAGATCATCTCGGGAGAGACGCAATAGGCGATGCGGACATATCCCTTGCAGCCGAAATCGTCGCCCGGTACGAGCAGCAGTCCGTATTGCTTTGCGCGCTCGCAAAAGGCGTTTGCATCCTCTTCGAGCGCTTTGACGAAGAGATAAAACGCGCCGTCCGGCTGCACACAGGCATAGCCATACTGCCTAAGCGCACCCGCGAGCAGATCGCGGTTACTTTCGTAGACGGAAACGTCCGATGTGACGCCCTGGCAACGCGCCACCATCTTTTGAAAAAGGGAGGGCGCGCACACATAGCCGAGCGCCCTGCCCGCACCGCACACGGAAAGATACAGTTTTTTTGCGTTTTCCGCCTGCGGATTGACAAAGATATAGCCGATGCGCTCGCCGGGAAGGGACAGCGATTTGGAATAGGAATAGCAGACGACGGTATTTTTATAATATGCAGTAAGATACGGCACCTTGACCCCGCCGTAAACGAGTTCGCGATACGGTTCGTCGGTGATCAGATAAATCGTCTTGTTGTATTGCCGGCTCTTTTCTTCGAGCAAGGCGGCAAGCCGTTGGATCGTGCTTTCGCTGTACACGACACCGCTCGGATTATTGGGCGAATTGACGAGCACCGCAGCCGTTTTTGCGGAAAAAGCCCGTTCCAACAGGGCGAAATCGATCTGAAAGGTATCGGGGTCGGAGGCAAGTTCGATCAATTTTGCGCCCACCGTTTGCGTAAATACCCTGTATTCTGTAAAGAAGGGCGCAAACGTGATGACCTCATCCCCTCGGTTACAGATCGCCGAAAGGCTGATGGTGAGGGACGCCGCCGCGCCGCACGTCATATAAATATAATCCGGATCCGTTTCCACATGATGCGTGCGCGCGATATAATCGGCGATCGCCTTCCGCGTCGCATAGTCTCCCTGTGCCGAAGTATAGCCGTGCAGGGCGGTCGCCTCCTCCGTTTGCAGAAGCTCGACGAGGGTATCTTCTACGATCTGCGGCGGTTTGACGCTGGGGTTGCCCAAGCTGAAATCAAAAACTTTATCCGCGCCGACTTCCTGCGCGCGCTTTTTGCCGAATTCAAAAATTTCGCGTATTACCGAGCGTTTGCTGCCCAGTTCGTACATTCTTTCATTCATGTTCTTTTCTCCGTTCGCTCATTGCCCGTATATTATACCATAAAACGGCAGTGTTTTCAACCGAATGAATGAAACCGAAAAAATATTTGCGGCGGCTTTCCTCGCTGCGGCAACGCTTGACAAATATGCCAAAAAATTTTATACTGAGATGGATGTTTGTGTGGAGGTGAACCGCCATGAGCGAAAAGCCCGATGCTCTGAACGAAGAGAGCCAAAAAGACGACTTGCGCGAAAAGATCGTACAACTTTTGGACGAAAATCGTACGGAAGACCTCGAAAACATGATCGAAGAGCTTTCCCCCGAGATGCTCGCGCACATTTTGGACAGTTTGGAAGGCGAGCGGCTGACGAAGTTATTCGGCTGCTTGGACAACGAAGTCGCCGCGGACGTATTCGTCTTATTAAACAGCGATACGCAAAAGCGGGTCCTCAAAGATTTCAGCGACGTCAAGCTGCAATCGGTCACCGATGAGATCATCGACGACGACGTCGAAGAGCTTTTGGAAAGCATGCCGACGGACGTCGTGCACGAAGTCCTGTTGAAGGCGACGCCGGAAAACCGAAACGATAAGATCGTCGAGATCGTCGATTACCTGGAAGAAAAAAAGTTTTCTCAGCTCAAGCCGCTGCTCGCAGAACTGGAACCGGCAGACTTGGCGGAGATCTTTTCCGAACTCAGCGAAACGGACCTTCCCATCGTATTCCGGCTTTTGCCCAAAGAATTGGCCGCGGAAACGTTCGTCGAAATGAACAGTTCGCAGCAAGAACTGCTGATCCGCTCCTTTTCGGATAAAGAGTTAAAACTCATGCTCGAAGAGCTGTTCGTCGACGATACGGTCGACTTGATCGAAGAGATGCCCGCCAACGTCGTGCGACGTATCCTCTTGCAGGCGGACAGCGAAACGCGCAAAGAGATCAACGAGATCCTCAAATATCCAAAGGACAGCGCGGGCAGCATCATGACGACGGAATGCATCTCTCTGCGCGCCCATATGAGCGTGCGGGAATGCTTCGATAAAATCCGCAAAGAGGCGATCGATAAGGAGACCATCTATACCTGCTATGTGACGGACGATCAAAAGACGCTGATCGGCATCGTGACCGTGAAAGACCTTTTGCTGCACGGATACGACGAAAAGGTCGAATCGTTCATGGAGGACAACTTTATATACGTCGATACGCAGGAGGACAAGGAGGAAGTGGCGAACCTGCTTTCCAAATACGACCTCCTGTCTGTACCGGTCGTCGATCAAGAAAAACGGTTGGTCGGCATCGTCACCGTCGACGACGCTTTAGACGTCATCACCGAAGAGGCGACGGAAGATATTTCGTATATCAATTCGGTCACCCCTTCCGATAAGCCTTATTTGGAAACAAACGTTTTTCACATCTACCTGCATCGCATCCCTTGGCTGCTTATCTTGATGGTCGGTGCGACATTTACGGGACTGATCCTCAACACATACGAGGCTTTGCTTCTGCCCGTATTCGTCGCATGCGTACCCATGATCATGGGCACGGGCGGCAATGCGGGAAGCCAGGCTTCCGTCACGGTCATCCGCGGCATGGCGCTAGACGAAATACGCCCGAGAGATATCCTTAAAGTCATATGGAAAGAATTGCGCGTCGCCCTGCTCGTATCCGTTTCGGTCGGAGCCGTATGCTTTTTGAAGCTGCAGCTCATCGACCGGTTGATCTTCGGATATAATTATACTTTTCTCTATTCTGCCGCCGTTGCCGTCGCCATCGCTTTTGCGGTCATCGTCGCTAAGATCGTCGGCTGCTGCGTGCCCATCTTCGCCAAGGCCATCCATGTTGACCCTGCCGTATTTGCCAATCCCTTTATCACGACCATTACAGACGTTCTGTCGCTGCTCATTTTCTGCGGCGTGACGATCGGGCTGTTTGGCATCGTCGCATAATTTTTTGCAGAAACGCCGCCCGTTTTTTGCGGGCGGCGTTTCTGCAGAGCGGCGCAATACTCCGCTCCTTATTTTATACAAGTTTGCTCATCTCACTCTTTAGACGTGAGATGATCTTTTTTTCCAAGCGAGATATGTATGACTGCGAGATTCCCAATAAATCGGCCACATCCTTTTGCGTCATTTCCTGCTGTCCGTCCAGCCCGAACCGTAGACGCATGATCTTCTGTTCCCGTTCGGGCAGCTTTTTGAGCGCGTCGCGCAGCAGCTGTTTTTCTACCCCCGTTTCGACATCTTTATATACCGTATCGCTGTCGGTCCCCAATACGTCGGAAAGGAGTAGCTCGTTCCCCTCCCAATCGGTGTTGAGCGGTTCGTCGAAGGAAACCTCGCTTTTAAGCCGTGACAGGCGGCGCAAATACATGAGAATTTCATTTTCGATACAGCGGGAAGCATATGTGGCGAGTTTGATGTTTTTATCGGGGCGGAACGAGTTGATCGCCTTGATCAGCCCGATGGTGCCCACGGAAACGAGGTCATCCGCATCGGCGCCCGTATTGTCGAACTTGCGCGCGATATAGACGACCAACCGCAGATTGTGCTCTACGAGGTCGGATTTTACCTTTTCGTTGCCGTGAGAAAGTTCGCCCAATAGGTTGGATTCCTCTTCGGCGGAGTATGGCAGAGGCAGCGCTTCGCTCCCGCAGATGTAGTCGAGGACGTTGTCCTGAATGCTCATCTTTTGTAACAGGCGCTTGACCGCTTCCTGCAAGCTCTTCATTTTTCTTCCCTCCCCGATTTTTCTTGCTCTTCCGTAAAAGACGGGGGCAGGATGAGATCATATTCCCCCAAACGCTCGCCGCTCAAACCGACCGCCGCATTCTCTATTATATTCACGCGGCCGCCGCAATATATCTCCATTTTGTCGATCGTAAATACTTTCATGGTGCCGTTGCCGTTCACCGTGCGCACGGCAACGCTTTCATAAGGCGTACTGCCGGTAAAGAGGCTGTCCTCCAACAAGCGCAGAACGAGCGCCCTGTCCGCCACGGCTATGGCGGTCCCCGCGCGGGTCGCAAGGCGGTTGCCCGTATCGACCAATCCGCGGGCGGGCACCTCCTTTCCGTGAAAATACAGCTTACACGGACAGGTGAGGGCGACGACTTTGCGCCGCCGGGAAAGAAGGCGCACCAATCGCACCGCTCCGAAAGCAAACGCGACGGCGCCGAGCACCAAAAGCCCCGACGGCAAAGTTTGGTAGATATAAGACAACTCCCCTTCTCCGCCTGTCTCGAATCGGGAAAAGACGGCCGTCAGCATGCCCGCGAAGGCAAACATATATCCGACAAATGCGAGCGAGCAGAGGGCATATGTACTCTTTTTTTTGAAAGACGCCGCCAAAAGGGGTAAAAGCGCCGCGACAGCATATTTGATGAAAAGGTCGAGCGCGGCGGGCAAAGTAAAATAGAGCAGAAATACCGCATAGCCCGTACCCAGCGCCGCGCCAAGCAGGGCGACGAGGGCAATGCGCCAAAGTTTTGTCTCGCCCTTCACCGTTTTTACGGCACAGTAAAGGAGCGCGGCATCCGCACAGAAGTTGTTGAGAAAGAGCAGATCGAGATAGACCGTCAGCGCGCATCACCCCCTTCCGCGCTTATGATTGTATCATGCGGCGATTCATAAATTATGCAAACTTTTGCCGCGCATTGGCGAATCGTGCAAAAAACATCAGCACGCGCTTTTTAAATAAATATCCGCCGGCAAGACCGATGGATATTTATTTTCGGGCTGTCAGCCCTGATATCGATGGCGGCACGCAAGCCGCGCTTATGACGGCCTGACAGTCATGAGGCGGTTGCATGCTATCCTTACAGTCCTACTCGCGCCGCCGCGAAAACTGCTCGTATGTTTCACCTTTTTGTCTTCCCCGCAGGGAAAACATTTGCATATTTTATCTTTTTGCCTTCCCCCGTCGGGGGAAGGGGAACCGCTTGCGGTGGATGAGGGGTTAATTTCCTCTCTCCCTCATCAGTCACCTTCGGTGACAGCTTCCCCCTCAGGGGGAAGCCTTTTTTTGTTTACTCCGCCATCTTCGATGAAAGCCCAAAGGACGACTATAATTGTTTGCCGCATGGTCGGCCGCTGTTCGTGACAGCCCACGGAAATCTCCGTTTTTGCTCGTCGACCAAGCCTCTTTAGAACTCAGCGACGATCGCAGGGTTCCCTAAATGCAAAAAATATGTACGCCGCTCTTGCGAACGGCGCACATATGGAAAAATGGTAAATGTATGAGTTTGATATTATTTAAGAAATTGTTCCGGGATTCGGAGAAGTCTCGACCGTACCTGTCGCCGAATTATTTGCAACTTCTTCGCCGTTCTCATTCCACCCAACGATATAGCCCAGGGTGCCTTTAACATTATCTGCTGTAGAACTAGAAAATTTTGTCGCTGCAAATGCAATTTGTACAAAAGAGGGATCCCCATTCGTTGCTGTAACAGAACCATTGTTTGTATTGCCGTAAACGAAAACATTTTCTTGGTGCGTCTGTGCAGATACAATGCCCGCAGCGCGAGTGCTTACTTCTACTGCATAAATATACTCGCCATTCTCTGTCCAGGTTTCTTCATCGGCCTCTGTAAAACTATCATTATGTGATGCACTGACATCCCCATAATTTGTATTATTCCTTATAATGATTGTGCCGTAACTTCCTGCGGTATAATCACTTTGATATACACCATTATTGCTTGGATATGAACCTGCCCCAAAAAGTGCACCCGCTATACCGCCCGCAATTTGTCCGTTAATGGTACCGCGATTGATATTGTTTTCAAGAATTAGAGTCGAACCATTTTCCATCTGATTGTTAGCAGAAAGAATTCCGGCTGCCGTATTATAGGTTGCGGCTCCAAGTGTAGACGCTACTGTCGCTTCGTTTACACAATTCGAAATCGTAACATCTCCTGTCATAGGATATTGTGAAGTACCACCGGCAAACCCGACAATACCCGCCACACGATAAGCGGAAGTAACTGTTCCCGTAACGGTGATACGGTCGATCGTAGTAGTATAATCGTCGCTGTAATTCATCACTGCCCCTACGGCCGCCGCGACGGTATGATTGCTCGAACTGACCTCGCCGGGCGCATTGATATTCACATTTTCAAAAGTCACATTACCGAAATATCTTCCTTCAAAGACGGATATAAAACCATAAGGACGATATGTATTTTTTGTTGTGGATGCGAAATCCGTAACGCAATCCTGCGTCCTATCCGTCATTGTCAAGTTCGAAATGGTCGCTCCGTTGCCATTAAATATGCCGTTAAATTCGCTGATACTGACCCATTCCGCTCCGCGCAAATCAATTTCTGCGTTTGCACTTAATTCAATGATCATATCCTCGCCATTATTATTCTTTTCATCCGCACGCAAATATTCAGAAAGCGACATAAGCTGTGCATTGGTATTGATTGTATATTTCGTATAAGTCACATTCTGATCCAAGGCAATGTTGATGGGTTCGGAACTGCCGGAAACGGAGATGCTGTAAGTGGTTCCTGTAACGCTTTCTGTATTGTCGTCCATCATCCAAGAATCATCGCCCGCCATTTGACCGGTCAAGGTGATCCAGGTACCGTAAACATACTCTGTATCGGCATATTCTTCAGGAAACATTACTGCATTATCGAGTGTTACATACAGAACGCGATTTAAGGTGCTGTCCCATACAAGTTTACGGTCATTTGCCAATGCCTTATACTGATTGGCATCCATCCCTGCTTCTTCCAAAATCTCCAGCACTTCCGTAAGCGTTTCGGGTTTCCCGTCGAGCGCTTCCGCGTTGCTCAGCGCAATGTTCATTTCCCGGGCCACTTCCCTCGTTAAAAGCTTTGCCTGGTCATAGCCCCGGCTGCGGTATCGCTTGCGGCTCACCGGCACCCAGGTTATAAAATCATACTCAAGCTCCGGGTGCTCCCTGAGCTTTTCAGCAAGTATTTCACCAAACTGCTTTGCATATGACATGCGAGACGCAAATTTATAGCGCCGCACGGCCTCTCTGACCTGGCCCTCATACCTTGCCGCGGCCACAATCCCATCACAGAACCTGGCGTCCGCCGTGTCCTCCC
>CAJFGA010000065.1 GCA_904374385.1 uncultured Clostridia bacterium
TATTTATCTCTCTTGAAATACTTCGGTGGGCGGGCGGTCGTAATATTTGGAAAAATTTCTGTAAAAGGTCGTCATAGAGTCAAATCCGTGCGCAAAGACGAGTTCGGAAAGATTGGGGTTTTCCATCTTTTTCGCTTCGCTCACCAAATTGCGTACGCGTACCGCGTTGATATAGCCGTTGAGCGATTCGCCGATATAAGTGTTGAACAGGCGGGAAAAGTAGTATTTATTGTATCCGAACACGGCGGAAAGGCGCTCCAACGAGAGCGGTTCGCGGTAGTGGTCGTCGATGTAATTGAGCGCCGCGACGATCGTGCCGATGTTGGGCGTGGGCGTGACGGGCTTCCGCTCGTAGTGATCGAGCAAACTGCCGATAATGATGTTGATATATCCCTTTTTGACGAGGTCGGGCGCATTTTTTTGCCTGTTCAATGCCTTAAAATGGGGCAGCAAGGTGCGGTTGAACGCTTTGTCGGCAAGGTGCGCCGGCAGCGTTTTTGTCTGAAAGATGCTTGCAAAATCCGAAGAGTAGCGGGGACCGATGATGATCACAAAGTCGGCGTAATGCGGCGTCGGGACGAGGGAGTGCACGCCGCACTTGTGCACGAACATAATTTCGTCTTTCTCGCAGGAAAAACTCTCTTCGTTGACCCTGCAGGCGACGCTGCCTCCCGTAATGTAGAGGATCTCGATACAGCGGTGAAAGTGCGGCTTGGTATCCGAATTATTTGCGCGGAAGAATTCTACGCTGTCCGCCTTGTCGTGATTGAGTTCGTAGTAAGGGATATTTTTCATAATGTCAATAATCGGTAGATATTTATAAAAAATTGCGTGGAAATTCGCAATTTTCAGTGTTATTATATCATTGGAAGAAAGCGAAGTCAATCACAGGAGCAAAAAATATGAAAATTGCGATCATCGGCTATGGCGGCATGGGGTCTTTCCATGCGGAAAATTTGCGGCATTACGGGGAGACGTCGCCCGCCTACCCCTTAACGCTTGCGGGCATATACGATATTGCCCCCGCACGAGCGAAAGCCGCGGAAGAAAACGGTATCCGCGCTTTTGCCGGTGCGGATGAAATTTGGGAGGACAAGTCGATCGAGGCGGTGCTCATTGCCACGCCCAATGACATACACGCGCCGTATGTGAAAGCGGCGGCAGAAGCGGGCAAACATATCATTTGCGAAAAGCCGATCGCGCTTACCGAAAAGCAGGCGGAAGAGATGTACGGCTATGCAGAAAAGGCGGGCGTCGTCTTTGAAGTGCACCAAAACCGCCGTTGGGACGATGATTTTCTCACCGTCAAAAATATATATGACCATACGGAGAATATCGGCGATGTATACCGCATCGAGTCGCGCGTGATGGGCGGCAACGGCATCCCCGGCGATTGGCGCAAGCGTGCGGCGCAGGGCGGCGGCATGATGCTCGATTGGGGGGTGCACCTCATCGATCAAATGCTGCAGATGATCCAATCGCCCGTCTGTTCGCTGTATTGCGAATACAGCTATATTTACGGGGAAGAAGTGGACGACGGCTGCCGCTTGAGCGTCAAATTCGAAAACGGCGTGGAATATCTGATCGTCGTCGCGACCGACTGTTTCCGCAATCTTGCGCGCTGGCAGGTGTACGGCACCGAAGGCACGGCGACCGTGCAGGACTGGGATCTTTCGGGCGGCATGACTTGTCCGCGCGTCAAACATGACGATAACATTGCGGGGATCCGCGCCGGCAACGGCTTTACCCGCACGATGGCGCCCCGCATCGGCGATGCGGTCGCGCAAAAACCTCTGCCGATCGTGCATGCCGAGCCGTTTGCATTTTATAAAAATTTTGCGGCGGCGTGCGCAGGAAGGGAAGAGCGGCGCATTAAAAAGGATGAAGTGCTGCGCGTGTTCCGCGTGATGGAGGCGGCGGCGCGTTCCGCAAAGGAAAATATCGTCATCAAAGAAAGAATTTAACTTCGGAAGGGCTGCCTTCCGGAGCAAAAATATCCGATAGGAGAAAAAAGGAAAATGAAGATCAGTGTGGTGAGCGGCATTCTCGGCGATTACAGCCTGGACGAGAGCCTTGCCTACCTCTCTTCGCTCGGCGTAGACGAATTCGAGCTGGGCGTCGGCGGTTATCCCGGCAAGGCGCATGCGGACGCGCTCGTTTTGAGCAAGGATAAGGCCGCGAGGGAAAAACTGTTGGAAACGTTCCAAAAGCACAACATGGGCATTTCCGCCCTGGCGGTGCACGGCAACTGCGTACATCCCGATAAAAAGACGGCGGATGCATTTGAAGCGGATTTCGAAGCGGCATGCGTGCTTGCGGGGCAGATCGGGATCGACCGGATCGTCACCTTTTCGGGCTGCCCGGGCTCGGACAAAGACGCTAAGGCGCCGAGCTGGATCACCTGCGCTTGGCCGCCCGATTATCCGAAGGCGCTCGAATGGCAGTGGAACGAGGTGCTCATCCCTTATTGGAAAAAGGCGGTCAAGTTCGCTGCGGACAACGGGGTCAAGCGGATCGCACTCGAAATGCATCCCGGCTTCTGCGTATACAATCCTGCGACCTGCCTGCGCCTCAGAGATGCGGTCGGCGATCTTATCGGGGCGAATATCGATCCTTCGCACCTGTTCTGGCAGGGGATGGACATCCTCGAAGTCATCCGTGAACTGGGTGAAAAGAAGGCGATCTATTACTTCCACGCCAAAGATACGCAGATCATGGACAGCGTCGTGCGCAAAAACGGCGTGCTGGATACCAAGTCGTTTACCGAGGCCGGGGCGAGGTCGTGGATCTTCCGCACGCTCGGCTACGGGCACAGCGAAGGGCTCTGGAAACAGATATTCTCTCTGTTGAAAATCATGGGGTACGACGATTCCATTTCCATCGAGCACGAGGACGGTTTGATGTCTCCGAAAGAAGGATTGGAAAAGGCGATCAAACTCGTCAAAGAGAGCATCATAACCGAAAGCAACACCAATATGTGGTGGGCATAAGAGAGGAAATCATAATGAAACTCGGAGTACAGCTGTACAGCCTGCGCGAGCGGGCTGAAAAAGAGGGTGCCGAAAAAGTGCTCTCCATGGTGGCGGAGGCGGGGTATGACGGCGTAGAATTTGCCGGTTTTTACGGCAAGACGCCCGAAGAGATGAAGGCGCTGCTCGCCGCATATAAACTGGAAGGCATTTCGGCGCATATCCGCCCCGAAGCGGTGGAAGAGAACCTGCCCTATATCGACGCGCTCGGCATAAAATATGTGTTTATCCCTTGGGCGGGCACGGAGGAGTTCGAAACGCCCGAAAAATACGAGGCTTTGCTGGAGGCGACGCGCCGAGCCAAGACCCTTTTGGACGAGCGCGGCATCGTATTCGGCTATCATAACCATGCGCATGAATATGCGGACGGCAACGATTATATCGGAAAAATCGTGCGCGATGCGGGCATCCGCGCGGAGTTGGATGTATTTTGGGCGACAGTCGCCGGCAAAGACGCCGTCGCGGAAATGCGCCGTCTGCAGGGCGCTTTGGCATTCGTGCATATCAAAGAGGCGGCGGCAGAGGATCCCGTGCAAAACCCGCAGCCGATCGTAGGCGAGGGCGCCGTGGATATGAAGGGCGTCTTTGCCGAAGCCGCGGCACAAAGCATCCCGTGGGCGGTGTTAGAGGTCGAGCATTTCCCCTGCGGCGAGGAAGAGTATTTGAAAAAGAGTTTGCTGAATATGCGCAAACTGGCAAAATAAAGGGATAGCCCTCCCGAAAACGGGGCAAAAAAGAAAGGAGAACAGTAAAGATGGATAAAAAGATCAAGATCGGCGTTATCGGCTGCGGCGGCATCGCCAACGGCAAACATATGCCCGCGGAAAAGAAGAATCCCGCGTCTGAAATGGTGGCTTTCTGCGATATCATTGAAGAGCGCGCCGTCAAAGCGCGCGAGGACTTCGGCACCCCCGACTGCGCCGTATATACCGACTACAAAGAACTTTTGAAGGACAAGAGCATCGACGCGGTTTTGGTGCTCACCCCCAATAATGCGCACTGCGAGATCACGGTCGCCGCGCTCAATGCGGGCAAGCATGTCCTCTGCGAAAAGCCGATGGCGATGAATTATGCCGAGGCGAAAAAGATGCTCGAGGCGCGCGATAAATCGGGGAAGATCCTCACGATCGGCTATCAGAACCGCTTCCGTCCCGATGCGCTGTATCTGAAAAAGGTTGCGGACGAAGGCATGTTCGGCGAGGTATACTATGCGGAGGCGATCGCGATCCGCCGCCGCGCGGTACCTACCTGGGGCGTTTTCATCGACAAAGAAAAGCAGGGGGGCGGCCCGCTCATCGATATCGGCACGCATGCGCTCGATCTCACCCTGTTTATGATGAATAATTACGAACCCGCTTATTGCGTCGGCAAGACCTTCCATAAGCTCAACAAGCAGAGAGAAACGGGCAATGCCTGGGGGGATTGGGACGTCGAAAAGTTTACCGCCGAGGACAGCGCGTTCGGCTTCGTCGTCATGAAGAACGGCGCGGTCATCTATCTCAAATCCAGCTGGGCGCTCAACATGGCGGATCCGAGGGAGGCGATCACCACCATCTGCGGCGACAAAGCGGGCGCGGATATGCTGGACGGGCTGCGCATCAACACGATTATGGCGGGCAAGCAGGTCATGATCACGCCCGATCTCAGTGCGGGATCCGTCGCCTTCTTTGACGGGGCGGCGAGCGGCGAGCCGGCGGATCTGGAGTGCGCAACGTTTACGAACGCGATTCTCGGCAAGGGCGAACTGTATGTCACCGCGGATCAGGCAGCTGTCGTAACGCATATCCTCGAAGGCATTTACAAGAGCGAAGAGACGGGTAAACCCTATTATTTTGATTGAGGTGCGCGATATGAAGGTCACTGTCGTATGCGAACATAACGCATCTATGGATTCTGAAGAGGGGAAAAAGGCATATCCCGAAGGATTGGGCGTGTGCCTGAAAAATATGTTGGAAGAGGCGGGGCATACCGTTACGCTCGTCCGCATGGATGAAAACGGGGCAGACTCGCTCACCGACGAGATTATCGGCAATACAGACGTCATGTTTTGGTGGGGCCATTGGTATCATTTGAAGGTATCCGATGAAATCATCAACAAAGTTGCCGACAGGGCGCTGCGCGGCATGGGCATGGTGTTTTTGCACTCCGCGCACGATTCCAAAATGTTTAAGAAATTGCTCGGTTCCTCCTGTTCTTTAAAGTGGAGGGAAGCGGGCGAACAAGAGCGGCTTTGGTGCGTGGATCTGACGCACCCCATCGCGCGCGGCTTGGGCGAATATGTCGACATCCCGCAGGAAGAGATGTACGGCGAACCGTTCGATATTCCTACCCCCGACGAACTCGTCTATATCGGCTGGTTCCGCGGCGGAGAAGTATTCCGCGGCGGCTGCGTATTCAAGCGCGGCAGGGGCAAATTGTTCTACTTCAACCCGGGGCACGAAACGTATCCCACCTATAAGATCCCGCAGGTGCGGCAGCTGTTAAAACAGGCGTGCGAATATGTCGCGCCGCAGATCCCTCTCAGAGAGGAGATCAACTGCCCGCATATACCGGAATTCAGCATTCGGTAAAAGAACACGGCGGCGCGCCCTACGGCGCGCCGCCGTGTTTTCGAATGATTCAAGGATAAAAAAACGCCTTCCCATTTTCAAACGAGGGAAAACGTTTTTCAGATGCTCCGATTTCCGCTCGGCGGTCACATACCCATAAAAGAAAGAAAGTTTATAAAGCGGGTCGGATAATTTGTGTTGGGCCTTGACTTTGAAAGCATGTCGGATTTTGCGAGTTGTTTGCTTCCTCTAAAATTTCAGGCATGCGAGAACAGTTTTTTGCGCAGGAGCACGATGAGAATGGCGCCCACCGCGGCGACGAGCGCTTCCGTGAAGGGAAAAGAGAGCCAAACGCCCGTTATGCCCAACAATGACGAACACAGGAAGGCGGCGGGCAAGATGACGATCAGTCCGCGTAGCAGGGAAAGCAGGTGTGCGGGCAGCGGCTTTTCCATGGCGGCAAAAAAGGAGCAAAGCGCCACGTTGATGCCCGCAAAGGGCGCGGCGATAAAGTACAGGCGCAATCCGTTCGCCGCGATTTTGCCCATTTCTGCATTTCCCTCGCTGTTAAAGATCTCAGCGATCGGCCGCGCGAAGACAAAAATGACAATATATACGAGGACGGCGAATAGAATAGAGGAAAGAACAGAAAAAAGCAGGAGCGCGCGGCACTTTGCCGGAACGCTTTCGCCGTGGGCGCGGCTGACGAGCGGCTGCGTTCCCTGCGCGATGCCGGTAAAGACGGATAGCACGACGAGGGAAATGTTGGCGACGACTCCGTAAGCGGCGACGCCCACATTGCCGAGTAAATCCAAAATAATGGCATTGAAGGCGATCATGACGACGGCGGAGGAAAGCTGTTCGACAAAGGAGGGAAAGCCGAGCGCAAAGTTGCTGCGGATATGCCGCCATTGCGGCAGCGTTTTAGCGGCATGAAATCCGCTTTTTTTCCTCAAAAAGCGCGTAACGGAAACGCCTACGCCGATCACGGGCGCAAGTCCCGTCGCGAACACCGCGCCGAACATGCCCATACGGCAGGGAAAAATGAATACATAGTCGAGCACGATGTTCGAAAAGCTGCCGGCAAGGGTCGCCAGCATGGCAAGGCGCGGCGCGCCGTCGTTGCGGGTAAAACAGATGAGCACGTCATTGAGCAGAAAGGCGGGGGAGAACAGCAATAAAACTTTCAGATAGGTATTCGTCATAGAGATTGTTTGCTGATCGGCCCCCAACAAATGCGCGATCTGCTCCGAAAAAATGGCGCCGGCGAGCACAAAAAAGAGGGAAAAAACCGCAGCAAGATATAGCGTATCGGTAAAAACGGCGTTTGCTTCTCCCTCTTCTTTGCGGCTTTTGCACACGGAATAACGCGTCGCTCCGCCGATGCCCAGCATCAGTCCGACGCCGTGGATCACATTGTAGACGGGAATGGCGAGATTGAGTGCGGCAAGCCCGTTCGTGCCCAAACCTTTGGAAACGAAAAAGGTATCCGCCAGAATATAGCACGACATGCCGATCATGCCGAGCACGCTTAAAGAGGCATATCCCGCAAATTGCTTGAAAAGGGATTTGTTGCGCATGGTTTCTCCTCGGTTCAGCAACAAAAAAGCGCCGGTCTTTTGCATCTGCTAAGGCCTACCGATGCAAAATCCTGCGCTTATAGCCTGCCCGGCGGCAGGCTGTCGTTGCAACTTATTTTTCAAAGCATAGCATATCGGGGAAAAATTGTCAACCTTTTGCGCGAAAATTCTATTTTTCGCACAAAAATTTTGATCAGCTCTTGACAAATCGCCCGTTTTGTTGTTTAATGGAAGGGAAGAGGGCGCATATCGCGTACATCTGTTTATAAAGGGGGAACGTTATGAACAAAGTCATCACGGTAAGCCGCCAATTTGGCAGCGGCGGCAGGGAGTTCGGCATTAAGTTAGCCAAGGCGCTCGGCATTCCTTTTTACGATAAGGATCTCATTTCCATGGCGGCAGCGAACAGCAACCTTTCCGAAGAATTTATGCGCCATTACGAGGAGAGCGCGCCCGGCATCTTTTCGCGCACGCTCTATTCCTATTATCAAATGCCCATGACCGATCAAATCTATATCGCGCAGTCCAACCTCATCAAACAGCTTGCAGACAAGGGCCCCTGCGTATTGATCGGCCGATGTGCGGACGCCGTTTTGGAAAACAGCGTCAAGATCTATGTACATGCGCCCATGGCGTTCCGCGTGCAGCGCAAACTTGCCATGGAAACGGGCGTCGCGCCCGAAAAGATGGAAGAGCATATCAAGGCGACGGATAAAAAACGAAAAAAATATTACGAGTACTACACCGATAAAAGGTGGGGCATGGCGGAAAACCATGATCTTTGTATGGACAGCAGTATTGTCGGCGTCGATGGCTGTGTAGAAACGGCGCTCGCCTTTTTGAAAAATTTGCGTTCCTAAAAAGCGGCGGCAGCTCATCGGCAGGCTGCCGCTTTTTGTGTAAAGAAAAACGCCGCGATCGCCGCGGGGGCAGAGGAAGGCGACCGCCGATGAGCAAAAACAGAAGATTTTTCCTTGGGGGCGTTGCGAAAGGTGCCCGTCTATGCATAAACGACAAAGGCTTCCCCCTAAGGGGAAGCTGTCACCGAAGGTGATTGATGAGGGGGGCGAAGGAAAGCATACTCCCTCATCCACCGCAAGCGGTCCTCCTTCCCCCGGCGGGGGAAGGCAAAGAGTAAAGTAAACAAGCATTTTCCACGGAGAGAGAAGGCAAAGAGGTAAAATATAAGAGTTTTTCTCAAAATGGGGGGGGGGAAGGTAAAAAGCGGACCGGTAAAATTGGGATTGACCTGATAACGAAATCCCCCGCGTTTTAAGCGGGGAGCATTATTTTGTTGACAGCGCAGTGCGTTTCGCATTATAATTAAAAAAACGCTCCAAAA
>CAJFGA010000066.1 GCA_904374385.1 uncultured Clostridia bacterium
TGCCCATAAGAAGCTATTAGCTTTGCTGCGTTTATCCCAATCCGGTAATGGTCGAAATAGATTTGTGTAAAATCATCGCGCTCTGGATAGTTTTCAAAAGAAATAATGTGCTTGAAAACGGACTGAATTTTTTGGAGAACTTCTTCATCAAACCGGCCGATCAGCAGCATCGGAGAGGATGGCATTCCATTATCCAAAGAATCCAATGTAAGCGATATAAGGTTTACGCAATGCTTCGCAGCATACGTGGTTAATTCCATCAATAGCCGGTTGTAAAAAGGATCGTTAGGTTTAATTTCAGGAGAACAAATTAAATTGACAAATCCACTTTTTACAACCGGCGAGATATATGTACCCTTACCTTCATATTTAATCAGCAGGCCGTTTTCATCACAGAAAAACGCCCGATTGATTTGAGCGATCACGGTTCCGCTTGCGTCTACAAATTCCTCGTTTACTCCCTCCTTTACCCGATACGGCATCCAGGGCTCCGGTTCTGTTCCACTGAGAGAGTACATACTACTCCAGGGATATGCCCGCTCGCTAATATATACATACAGAAACCCCTGTGGTTCAAATTCAATAAGAGCATATCTCAAATCATCGTACTCATTATAAATCGGGTATACTTCCAATCCTGTGTATTCGCTCACTTCTCCCAAAAAGCGCTCTTCTGCCCGGTTTTTAATTCTTTGTATATGCCTCTCCTCTGAATAGAAGCTCGCAGAACAGCCTACATACAACCCTGCCACTATCAACAATATCCCTGCAACAACACAGGCAAATATTTTTATGGATTTTTTCATACATTGACTACATACATTTATAAATTGTTTTCATTGGATTCTCCTTAAATTTTATTTCACTATGATTTCGCAGTTTATGCCATCTATTCCAACCGTTACCCTTCCGGGTCTGAGTCCCCTGACGATCGCTGTAAAATAATCATTATAGTCCGTTTCAAGACTTGCTATCGTTTCGTCAGAAACCTCCCAAATTGAAGGAATTATGCTTACCACGTTGCTTTTGTCGCCTCCTACCTTCTCCATCTCTGGCAATCTAGATAAAATATCTATTGCCTTAATTGCATCAAAATAATTCTCTTGTACTAAATTCAGATACAGCAAACCATCGTTGCCCTCTGTTACAGATTCCACACCGATACTCTGAAAACCTTTAGCAGTATAGTTTTTATCTGCTTTCGGCTTTATAACAAGTCTTCCAAAATCGAACGGTTGGGTATAATAATCAATACTCCCCTTTGCTTGTATCTTCAATTCTTCGCCAACCCCAATAGTGTCCTTTTCTTTTTCTATTGAGCGACTATTTAATTGTGGAGTAAATTGTGCAAAATCCAGCGATTTTATAGGGTTTTTCGGCTATTTTAAGCCATTTTTTGAGTTTTCAGAGTGCCTCCGGCATTCGTCGGTTCGAATCCATGGCCGGCCATTTTGAAATGAGCCGAACCTCTTTGTGTTTTGTAAGACGTTCGGATCATTCTGTTTTATTGATGAATTTGCAAAATTTATTTTGACATAAAGGAATTTTGATATACTTCAGACATTAAATAATTAGGGGCAGTATTTGAAACAATTAAAAAGGCAGGAGAGAAGCAAATAGCTTCTCTCCTGCCTTGCCGTTTTTATAAGTTTTTTGATCATGTTATTTCATCTGTGGTTTTAAGCCCTTTGATCTTCCCTATTGCATCATTTTTCTGCTACGAGCGCAATCTCGGAAACCGCGCTGTTGCCCGAAAACACAACTTCGATCTCCTGCACGTTGCAAGGCGCGTCAATAAAAATCCAACCCAAATCTTTCAGCCATTGATCTTCAAATCGCGCGGAAAAACATTTGCCCCATTTGGGAAGTTCGCGGGAAAACGAGCCGACTGTTTCCCCCTGCGCGTTTACCGTACACCCGCCCCATTCAGAATTTTCGAAGGACGAGTCTCTTGTATAAGCCACGCTGTAACCGTCCACCCCGTAAACAAAATTTACTTTCGGATCGGTGCGCAATCGTACACCCGCAATTTGGGTTTCCTCCGCTGCACGCAGTGTTATTTTGTCCCCCTTTTTTAAGTGCACAACCGTGGAAATATCGCCATCGCTCAAACGCGGCTCTTCCTTCCCGTTCACAAGCACCGCACACGTCGCATCGCGGACAGAATTTGCGCCGTAAGTAACGGAACGGTTCAAAACGATTTGCTTATCTTTCAAGAGTTTTCCCGCCGCGTAATCGACGGGCGTGAGAACGACTCCCTTTTCATAAACTTCCACGTTATAACCGAGCGCGGTCGTCTGCTCGGTATTGCAAAGGTCGTTGTACTGAAACGCGGGAAGATCGATAAGAGTGCCGTACCCCGCATTAAATACCGCATCGTATCCGATATAACCGTTATGAAGGTGCCCGGAAAACACGACGGTCTGCGGATAGTCGGATAAAATTTCCTGTATGCGTTCCGTCTGCGCACCGAGCCCCCACTTCCACGAACGATCGATCGTGTTATCGAAAGGCTGATGGCAAACGACAAAAATCGGCTTACCGTCTTCGGCATTTTCTTGCAAGGCGCTTTCAAACCAAGCGAGCTGTTCTTCCGATATATATGCCTTTCCGCTGCCGTCCACCCAATTTTCGGAATTGAGCACAATAAAATGATACCCGTTGATCCAACGGTCGTAATATGTTTTTTCAAGCGGACTTCCCTGTAGAAGGTTGCCGACATAGCGGCGGTATCTTTCGCTGCGTTCGGGAAACATATCCGCGCCGATGCGACCTTCCGGACTGAATTCATATTCATGATTTCCGAGTGCCACGATAGCATTTTTCGCCGTATTCAATTGGGTAAGGTCGGCAAAAAAGTCGGCATACTGATCTTCCGTGCCCCATACCGTAAAATCGCCCGCCACTACCAACGCGTCGCTTTCGGGAAAATTTTCCGCGTTATATCGGCAAACCGAACGAAATTTTTCATTCATAGCCGGATTATGCGCCGTATTATAATGTATATCGGAAACGATCTGAAAATTCATCAATACCTCGCCCTGAAAATTCATCGATCCCTCATCGGTTTTCTTTTCGCACCCGCCATAGACGGACAGCACAAAAAGCGCCGCCGCCAATGCGATCGTCTTTATGATCTTCATTTTTTTCTCCAAACGGATCAAAACGTATTTATAAAATTTTCCGCAAACTCTTTTTCTGCTTTTGTTCCGCCAAGGCGCACGGCTTCGAGCGCCGCGCCCAGAACGGCGGGGCGGCTTGCGACAAAAAAGTTACAGTCGGGCAGTTTTGCGGAAAGCATGGAAAAGAGCGGACCGTCCTTAAAAAGTCCGCCGACCAATGCTACGCGGCGCTTTTTTAGGTCAGATACGCGAAATCCTGTCTTCACGAGCTCTGCCATATAGACGGCAGTTTCCTGCAAAACAGAGACGCAGACTTCATCGCCCGATTCATATCCTTGAAAAACGTACTTTGCAAAAGATGCGACCTCTTCTACAGACAAATCGTAAATCTTTGAAAGATTTTCTGGAAAAGAACCGTATTTTTCCGCAACGATCGCACTTAAACAAGTTTGCGCGCCTCTGCCGTCCGCCTCACGGAGAACGGCATCGAGTGCCCTCACGGCAATCGCATAACCGCTGCCGCCCCGATCGAGGCGCCATCCGCCTCCGCCCACGCGAAAATACGCGTTTCCCTTTCGCACAAAGCAGGAAGAGCCCGTACCCCCGATCACTGCAAGGCCGTCTTCAAACCCGAACGCGGCGTTTAACGCGTTGACGATATCCGAGCCGACATATAATTTATACTTTTCGTTTTCGGGTATGAACGCGGCGATCTCCTCCTTATAATTCCCGCTTGCCGCGCCGGCGATCCCCGCAAAAATTATACAGTGCGCCCTTGCGGACAGTTGCGAGATCAGCGCTGAAATTCCTTTCCTCAAAATTTCGGCACAATCTTTTACACCGATGTTTACGGGGTTGGAACACCCGCATTTGATTTTTGAAAGAACTTTCCCGTCGCCGCCGCACAGCACAAACTGCGTTTTGGTACCGCCGCCGTCCACACCGATAAAATACTGTTCCATACATCTCCCGTTCGCAGCGCAATTTACCGCCGCGGTCTTATTATACCATAATCGCCGCCGTTTTTACATTTTTTCAATAAACGGCTGCAAGAATTCTTGCAGCCGTTTATTCCGCCTATAAAGTGAGCTTATGCGGAGACAGCCGCTACCGTGCAACCGTTTCTCAATGCGACGGTAAAGGACGAACCTTCCACCGCGACATTCCATATGCCGCCGTCAAAAGTTTCCGCATCGAATCCCGCCTCGATCAGCCCCGCTTTATCGGTCGCGAGGTGACTGTTTATAACTGAGGTTTCTGCCGAGGCGTCGCCGGAAAACCTTCCGCAGATTTGAATGGTTTCGGCATCCTGCTTTACGGACCAGCAATTTTCCACCGTACCCGCGCCGAGATCGCCGACGATCGCGCCGACATTATATGCCGCAGATACATGGTCGGGGATTATGGAATGTACTTGGACTTCGGTATAACAGTTCTTCACGCTGCCGCCGGTTTCCTGAATACCGACAATAGCGCCGCCGCATTTTGTAGCACTTTCGGGGTTGACCATATCGACGACGGCAATGCAGTTTTCGATCGTACCGCCGTTAACCGCAGCAATCGCGCCGCTCGAAGAGCGGATATTAAAGACGTGAGCCCGTACGCCGTCGTTATAGTTTTCCGTCTCTACGCAGAGATTGCGAATGACGCCGCGGTTATAGCCGAAAATGCCCATGTTCCATGTGCTGTTCATGCGGAAATTGGAAATCGTATAGCCGTTGCCGTCAAACACGCCTTGGAAAGACCCGTTCCACTTTTCGCTGACGTTTTGCGTGACGATCGCGCTTCCATATACGGTTTCAAGTTCGATGTCGTTGATCATAAGGTATTTTCCGGAAAGGCCTGCCGACGAGTCGTCGATGGCGGCGAGATCTGCCTCCGTAGAAACGGGCGCATACACTTCGATATTAAAGGATGCGACCGCTTCGCCGTCCACACTGACAGTCACGCTCGCCGTTCCGCCGAAAGACTCGAGAGCCGTAACTTTGACTGTATTGCCAGCCGCCTCGACCGAGATCAGTTCCGGTGCGGAAACGGATACGCTGTAAGCAACGTTCTCCCTATCGAAAGCAAGCTCGATCTCCTGTGTATTGTTATATCCCGTAACCGCCTTGCTCACCATTGCGGTATAAGCGCCGACCGTGCAAGTTACGGCACCCTGATCCAACTTGAAACGGAATCCTTTGTTCAGCTGCACGGTATAGTCATCGCCGTCCACCGCAATGTTCCAGACTTCGCCGTCAAAAGTTTCCGCACCGAATCCTGCGGCGATCAAATCCGCTTTGCTCGTTGCCAAAACGTTGCCGATCTGCTCCCCGCTGCTGCCTTCATCATAGCCTACGGGCTGGATCAGCGCGTTATCCACTTTCAGCCCCCAGCAGTTTTCCAAAGTTCCGCTATAAAAAGCGCCGAGGAACGCGCCGCCCTGATTGTTTTGCGTTGCTGCATGATCGGGAATAATGGTACCGATGCTGTTTACTTCCACATAACAGTCCCTCAAAATACCATTCTCGCCCATTGTTCCGACTATGCCGCCGCCCGGTCTGGTGGCTTGTTCGGCATTCGTCAGGTCTACGACGGCTATGCAATTTTCCACAATGCCTTCGTTATAAGCGACCACCGCACCGCTTGCCGTTCTCAAAGAGGTTGTATATTCAATACCGTTATTGGGAATATCCAAGAATAAGGTTCCGTTTCTACGCGCAGGTTGCGCACCACGCCGGTATTGTAACCGATGATGCCCATGTTCCATGTTCCGTTGGCGCTCGCTTCAGTTTCTAACACATCACCCATTCTGAAATTAGAAATTGTATAGCCGTTGCCGTCGAACACGCCGCTGAAAGTCTTTCCCCACGTTTCGTTTTCATTGCGGGTAACGAGCGAAAATTCATAAACGTTTTCCAGCCTGATGTCGTTGGTCATCAGATACCAGCAGGTAAGCGCCTGATCGCTGTTGTTGATGTCAATGATGTCTTGTTCGGTGCTGATAGGGAAATATACGCCGATAACGACATATCCAACCTCGATGCCTTCCACATAAAGCGAAATGATCGCTTCGCCGCCCAAGCAGCCTTCCTCCGCCTCAACCGTTGCGGTGAGCCCGTCGTACTCCACCGAAGCGATCATGTTGTCGGAAGATACCCATTCCACATTCAATGATTCGTCCCAAGGCGTTACGCTTGCGGAGATCTGCTGGGTAAGGTCGTATTCGCCTATGGCTTCATTGAGCATTGCCGTATCATAATCGCCGAAATCCACTTCAAATTCCACGTTATTGGTGGTAACGACTTCCACATCGCATTCCGCCGTGATTTCGCTTTCCATAAACACGGTGCTCACGGTGAGCGTGGCATCGCCCGCGCCCACAGCGGTCAGAACGCCTTCTTCGTCGACGGTGAACACGTCTTCATCGTCTGAGGTATAAGTGAAGGAAATGCCGCTCTGCGCTGCGCCCTGATAATAGAGCGTCGCGCCTGCGGTTGCCGTCTGCACGTCATCGTCGCAGAGAGCGAGGACGGAAAGGCTGAAACTATCCGCAGAAAGCTCGATTTCCGCATCGAGTTTTACCGTGACGGCGATATATGCGGTAGTTTCTTCTCCGCCGAACGCCGCTGTTACGGCAATACGCGTTTCGCCTATAGCGACCGCCGCGATCTCACCGTTTGTAACGGTGGCTACGGAGTCGTCTTCACTGCTCCATGTAAAGGCTGCCTGCACCACATTTCCGCCCTGCGTAGCGGTGGCAACGACCGTCCTTTCTTCCCCGATTTTCATATCGAGCGAAGTTGCGGACAACGCGACGGAAAGCGCTTCTGTGCTCGCCGTGACAGTGACCGCGCACTCTCCTACGGCGTCGCCCGCAGTCGCGGTGACGGTCGCAGTGCCCTCTCCGACGGCGGTAACGAGCCCGTCATCGACCGTAACGACTCCTTCGTCCGAAGACGACCACTCCACTTCTTCGTCGGTGTCGGCGGTAATGGTAGCCGTCTGCCCGACAGTCAGCTGCAATTCGGTTTGATCGAGCCCTAACGTCGGCGTCGTTGTACACGCTACGCACAGCGCAAGGCACAACGCGACGACAAAGCTCAATAAAGCCAATGCATACATTTTTGCTTTCATCGTTTATTCCCTCCGATATTTATTTCACGCTTTTAACGCGTATTCCGCTTTTACCGCGGCACGGTTACGGAAACTTCCCCGTAAACGGTAACGCCGTTGATCGCCGCGCGCACTATGATCTGCGTCATGCCCGCGCCGACGGCGCTGACGCGCCCGTCCTGCGTAACGGCAGCGACAGTTTCGTCGTTGGACTGAAAGGAAAATTCCGCCGCGATAACGTTCTTTTTATAAACCGCCTCCGCGGTGACCGTGATCGCCCTGCCCGTTTCGATTTCCAAAGTGTTTTCGCTGAGCCTTACTGACGGGATTTCCCCCGAATCGCGCACTTCCACCGCGCATTCCGCCTGCGCATTCGCGAAAGTTGCCCTGATGACCGCCCTGCCTACGCCCCTTGCGGATACCATGCCGTTTTCCTCGGAAGATTCCCACACGACTCCCCCTTCGCCGCCTTCCACCGCAGCGGTGAGAAGGTGTTCTTCAAAAAAATCGAGGACGATCTCCGATTCGCTTAAAAAAACTTGGATATTGCTCCCCTCGTTGGAGCAGCCGCATAAGCCTGCCGAAAAGACGACCGCGCATGCGATAACGAAGAAAAAGGAAGCCGCTTTTTTTATATTTGCACGTTTCATAAGACACCCCATTCCGACCACAGGAAATTCAAGGCTCCGTTGCGTTCCTTATAGCGGTCCATGCCGAGTTTGGTCGCGTCCAGCTTAAATTCGGATTTCATTCTGTAAAGCTGGTTCGATGTATATGTGCTGCCGTGTATTTCGATCAGGAGATATCTGATGCTTAAACTTTCCAGTTTTATTCTGTCTTCCAGCGCGCGGTATAAAGTGCCGTCGGTATCTTGCAGATCTGCTATGCTGTCATACGCCTCGTCGATTATGTCCATCCAGCCGTCCAAAACGCCTTTGGGGAAATAATTTTCGTTGATGATGTTCGCATAGATACTCCTGTCCATATTCGTATCGTCGCGCAGGTACGCATAATGCAAACGCATGCTGTCGAATAATTTTTTCATGGGAACGCTTGCGCCCTTGAAATAATTATCGAAAAAGTCCTGAATGAGCATATCCATATCCGCGTCGACGTCCCACGCCAAAGAGGAATTGAGATACATTTTCAGGCGGCTGAAACCCGTCGATACGCTTGAATTGAACTGCCCCTGATCGAAAATATAATATACGCCCGCGTCCCTTGCCATTTGGTAGATGCTCTGCATGGAATCGAAGGAATTGAACATTCCCATATAGTAATCGAAGTTTGTGGAATACGTCCACAAAAATATCCTGTCCGTAAGCGCCTTCCATTGCTGCAAAGTGTTGTACATATTGACGTTTGCCTGAGAGTATGCGGAGGAATTGTAGTCCGCATTGATGGGAGCGTAGAACACGCATACATCTTCGTCGAGAACGACTTCGCTGTCGATCGGTTCGTAACTCCCCGTCTCCTCGTTATACCTCGTCGGCGCCTGCTCCGTCGCGAAGTACGCGAACATAATAATGTTGATCTCCCTGCCGGGGTCGGTTTCATTCAGCCATTCCCTGATATCCTTTGCTACCTTGTTGCAGAAAATGATCATTGACGCCGCGTCCGTGCCGTACTTTTCACGCAGCTCAAGGTTTTTTGCGCTGTTGCACCATTGCCTGTTGTCCTGATGCGTGATCGTGATGTTTTCCAGCGTGGGATTATCCAGCAGATACTGTTTTAACACCTCTGTCAATGCAAGGCGCATTTCGTCGTTAGTGTAATCGAGCTGCGTCGGTTCTGCGCTTTCCCCGTTTCCGTAATAATACCAATCCCTATGTTGTGCCGCGTAGGTATGCGGAGGAAGATAATTGAAAGAATTATGCCAAAAATTTCCGCCGACATTGATAAACATATCCTCATCGATCAACATGCCGCGGCGATATGCGAACGTGGGATCGAAGATCAATTCTCCGTAGTTTGCGCAAGCCAGATCGATATCGGGCCTTTTCAAAACGTGAAAATCGGCAAGTTTCAATTCGCTTACGTTTTGATCGATTTTGATCTCGTCTTTGTGATAGCACTCGTAATGGAAGTTAAGGCGCAAAAACTCGTACACGGAAAACATGGTGCCCGTATCTTTGTTTCCCACAAGGAAAACGGTATTATCCTTCCGTTCGATCTTGAACCCGTTCGGGCCGAGTTCGTCCCTCGTTGCGGTGATGCCGGAAGCCTCGAATACCGAGGTCTGCCCCACAGAGAGGTATTTGTTGGAAGTGGAAGTGTCTGCCCCCTCGTCGCTGATCTTTACAAGACTGATGCCCGTTGCCTGATTGAAAAAATAAACCAATTCGTTTACTGCAAACATTTCAAATTCCGTCGCGTTTGCGGGGTAAACGATCTTGTAATCCGTCCTTCCGTTTGTAATCAAATCGATGTCCGTCATTTCCGTTTCCTCTTTATTTTCGTCGCCTCCCTCATTTACTTCCGAATTTTGGCAGGCCGTCAACGCGCACATTGCCAGGATCATGCAAAGTAACAGCGCAATCAGTTTTTTCATTATTTCTTCCTCCAAACCTTCTAATTCACTTCGATATCGTAAACGAGTACCGTCGTATTTCCGTAATCGTCCATCGCCATATATTTCACCCGATAAACACCTTCCTGTGTGCATCGCATCTGGAAATCCACGGTTTCCGAATATGTTCCGTCAGGCGCTACATAACACACATACAGCACACATCCCGCCGGCATATTATCCGTGACCGTCGCGGAAGGAAGCGTGACGGTCTGATCGAGCCTTGCGCTTGAAGGAACTGTGCCGTCTATCTCTATCTGCGGCGGGACATCATCCGCTACATTGATCGCATAATTGAGCGTCTGCGTGCGGTTTGAACTGTCCGTCGCCTCATACCGCAGCGAAAAATATCCGTAACTCGTCAGCGATATGACATACTCTTTATCGGCGGCAACGCCTTCCAACAGCGTTCCGTCGTCGGCCTTTGCCGCGCTGCCGTCCGGAGCGTAGACCGACAGGGTAAATTCTACATATGTGTCGAGCACGTCGTAAGCTACCGCCGCCGGGATGACCGCCTTGTCGCCGATCGCCCTTTCGCCGCTGAACGCTTCCTCATCTACGATGATGTTGGGCCTTATGGCGTCACGCGAAACCGAGGTGAGGGGCTGCCTGCAAAGGTTCTTCAACAAAACCGCGCTCGCACCCGTAACGCCTTCAAAGCGGACGGAGAATTTCACCCAGCCGCTGGGTATCCGCCGAAACCTTCCGGCGAGAAAACAAGCGATGCGTTTCCTGCGGAAAATTGCATGGCGGCGGCATCGTAACCAAGATCAAAATTCGTTCCCGATCCGAAGAAATCGCTCTCTATGTTGCCGTATTCTCTGCCGTTCGCCGAAACGCCAGAGAGCAGGCTCCTTTTCTTTGTAAAGGCAATTTCCGTTTTTACGGAAGGGTCGAGCGCGTCTTCCAACACCACGACCGCCGCAGTAAAGTTATTTTTTGCGGAGTCCACATTGAAAGAAAAAGAAAATCCGTCTGCTATCAACAATTTGATAAACGATATCTCTGCGCCGTCTGTCTGCGTTTCGGCCGCTATTTTTTCGCTGTCCGCGCTCAGTTGAACATTTTCGTCGTGTACGAAATATTTGGTCAGATCTATGTTGTTTTCATCGCCAGCCGAAACGGAAACAATAGTAATTTCCCATTCCATCGTAGCTGCGCCGCCCTCTCCGTTTACTGTATAAATAACTGTAACGGTCTTTCCCGCCATCGACTGGGGCGGCACATAAGCGGCGCCTTCCTTTATACCCTCTTCGTCTTCAACGGTAATGTCGGCAACGACGTCCTCGATCGTACCGTCGCCGCTGTAATACTCTGCGCTGAAAGCGGGGAACTCGAAAGTCATGCCCGCGATCAGATATTCCGGCATGACCGGCCTTCCGAGAAATACCGGCACGCCCGAAACCGTCGCTTCGAAAACATATTCTTCCGTTACCGTCTGCAGCAGAAAGTCCGTTGCGGTATAGACAATTTTATACTCCCCCGCAAAGAGCGGCTGGAATTTTCCGTCCGTCACTTCGATCTCCTGATCGTTTTCGACGCAGACGACCCGGCTTTCGAGCACAACGTTCCCGCTGCCGCCCGTCGCATACGCATCCGCCACGGCGACCTGTTCGCCGACCGCCGCTTCCGTTGCGCGGTCTTCGGAAATTACCACGTCGGGCTTGTTCTCTTCATCGAAACATTCTACCGTATAGGTTTTTATCCCAACGTTGCCCGAACCGTCCTCCGCCCTGTATTCTACGGTGTATTCGCCCGCTCTCTCCATGGCAAACCGACCGTTTTCGATCTCGATCTGGGTGCGCAAATCCCCGCCGTAATCGTAAAAGGCGCGTACGAAGAGCTGCGCGTCCGTACGAAAAGCATCATAACACTCCGCGTCGAATACTTTATACGTCAGGCCGACGTAAGCCTGCGGCAATCCGTCTTCCGGATAACCTTCAAAATCGACGTTTATTGCGGGTGCGCTTTCATCGAACAGTTCCTCTTCGGAAAGATCGTGCCCGCCGATGTTCGTAATGACGAAATTTGCCGTGTCTTTCTGCATGGAATCCGCCCTTACGGAAATAAACACTTCGCCCGTCGTGAACCCGCCCCACAAATCGGTAAAATAGGCGGGATCGTCAAAATCGCAGATCAACGTGGGATTCGACGCATAACGCGCCCCGTGCAGCTGCTTTTGCGCATAGTCAAAAGAAAGCTCGAAAACGTCGCGCTCTACGGGGCGGTCGGGGTTGCCGTAAAAGTCCATAGAGGAAACATAACCGTATTCATCGCCGCGGTGCAACGTGTTGGTATTATAGTTCATACCCGTAAGCACTTCGCCGCTTTGCGCCGCTGCAGTATAAATCATTTTATTGTTTTCAACGCCGTTTACGCGCACGGTTATATAATTGTCGGGATCATATGCGTCGGTCAATGTTACCGTAAAGGACAGAAAATCCGCCTCCCCTTTAACGGTCGGCGTTACAAACATTCTGAAAACGTTTGTCGCCGCCGTACTGCCGCTCAAATCGACAACGCGGTTATAGCGGAACACGTTTCCGCGCGCAAGGGAAACCACAATGCCTTCCGCATCGGGCGCGGCAGGATGCGAACCGTACTCTGCCGTACCGCCCAAACCGTCTATGGAATAGGCCGTCCCCACCGCCAAAAAACTTTTCGATGCGGACATCATTTTTCCGCCGAAATTTGCACGGTATACG
>CAJFGA010000067.1 GCA_904374385.1 uncultured Clostridia bacterium
TTGTTTTTCGACGCGGCCTGTTCAAACCTGCGCGCGATGTCTCCATCGCTTTGCGGCAACAGCCCGTATCCCCGTAGTAGCCTTACTTACCGGGTATTCACTTTTTCGCTGTTATTATACTCGACAAAATTGGATTTGTCAACGAAATTTTATAAAAAAATGCGCGGGGCAGCGCATTTTTGCATGCAACTCCGCGCTTATATTACAGCACTTTGGATAGAAAATCTCGCAGACGCTCGTTTTGCGGCGCGCCGAAAATTGCTTCTGGAGGCCCCTGCTCCACGATTTTGCCGCCGTCCATAAACATGACGCGGGTGGCAACTTCTCTTGCAAAGCCCATTTCGTGCGTGACGATGACCATCGTCATCCCCTCGTCGGCGAGTTCCTTGATGAGTTCCAAAACTTCCCCGACCATTTCCGGGTCGAGCGCGCTGGTCGGCTCGTCGAAGAGCATGACTTTAGGATTCATCGCGAGCGCGCGGACGATGGCGATGCGTTGGCGCTGACCGCCCGAAAGGGTGGACGGATAGACATTTGCCTTATCCGCCAGCCCAATGCGCTCTAAAAGCCGCATCGCGTTGGCAGCGGCGTCCTCTCTGATTTCTTTGGCGCTCGTTTCGATCGGGATCAGCGGCTTTTTCTTTTCGAAACCGCGGAATAAATTGCCGACCTTTGTAAAAAAGTTACGGCGCTTATTTTTGCGTAAATCCTGCAAAGCAATGTGCACGGGCGCAAGCGTAACATTTTTGAGTACGTTCATGTTGTTGAACAGGTTGAACTGCTGGAACACCATGCCCATCCTGCGCCGCTGTACGTTGATGTCGACGCGCAGGTCGCAAAGGTTGTTCCCCTCGAAGAACACATACCCGTCGGTAGGATCTTCGAGCATATTCAAACAGCGCAGGAAAGTAGATTTACCGCTGCCGGAAGGGCCGATGACCGCTACCTTTTCGCCAGGTTTGATCTTTTCAGAAATATCGTCGAGGACGGTAAGCGCACCAAAACTTTTTGTAAGGTGCTGCACTTCGATGAGCGCCTCGGGATCGAACGGTTCGACGGGCGTCTTTTCCGTCTTTACGAATTTAGGCTTTTTTGCCGGCACCTGTCCGGCATCGGTCTTTAACACCTCTTCGGGAAGGGACTGCGTGTTATCTTCTTTCACTCTTCCTCAGCCTCCTTTCCACAAAACGGATGATGAACGTAAAAATTATGACGATGATCAAATACATGAGCGCCAAACATAAGTACGGCACCATATAATCAAGCGTTAATCCGGCTATGGCTGTAAACGCACTGTTTAAGTCTATCGTACCGATAAAACTTGCGACGGACGTGTCTTTAATAAGCGCAATCAACTCATTGCCGAGCGTGGGCACTACATTTTTGACCGCCTGCGGAATGACGACCTTTATCATCGTCGTGGTATACGAGAGCCCGAGCGTTCTGCCCGCCTCCGTTTGCCCGATATCCACCGACAGAATGCCGCCGCGCATAATTTCCGAAACATATGCTCCGCTGTTGAGACCGAAAACAAGCATCGATTCCAAAACGGGATCCAACGTCATGGTCCTGAAAACGACAAAATGCGAAATCAACAACTGCACGACGATAGGCGTACCGCGAAATACTCCCGTATAAATATCTCCGATATAAGATATACACTTGGCTATCTTATTTCTGCCGCCGGCGACTTTAAGGGTAGCAACAATACAGCCGATGATTATACCGATCACCAACCCGCCCAGTGCTATAATGAATGTGTTTTTTAGCCCCGTTAAAATTAAGTCGTAACTTCCGGAAAAGACTATATCGAAAAATCTTTTTATTTTTGACACGGTTCTACTCTAAAATAAAAATTATAATGCGTTATTAACGTTTGTTACAGTGATCGAAAGCGTGTCTTTATCCGCGCAAACTAATTTTACCTTACCGTTAGACAGATCCTGTACGGCAGCCAAAACCGAGCGATACGGGCTGACCGTTAAATTGCTGAAACCTTCAAATCCATAGCCGCCGTCATTGTCACCGTAAAGATAATAATAGCCCGTCTGTCCCCTTGCAGCACCAGCAGTAACTCCCGTAAGTTCTTTAAGTTTTGCAACCACCTGTTCTTCGGTCGTGCATCCGTCAAAAGTCGTATCGTCGCTTGCAACCGCTATCATCTGCGTAGAATTATAATAAGGCGATGAAAAATCCATCGTTTGTTCTCGTATATCGGTTATGGTAATGCCAGCCATGGCAGCATTTGCCCTGCCGAGCCGCAACTCCTCGAAAACCGCATCAAAGTCGGTATTCAATATTACAAGCGTTCTGCCCAACACTTTGGCAATAAGACTTGCCAATTGCATATCTACGCCGCCGAACTCGTTTTCGCTTATCCTATATTCAAAAGGCGGGAACTCTGCATTCGTTGCGACGACAAAATACTCGTCTTCATCGGCACCGGCGGGCACGCTTGTAAGCACCGTGCCGATACTGATATTTTCATTATCCGTCGCCGCGGCGGATTCTGCATCCATCCAAGCCGAAAAGCTATAAGTCGTACCTTCAAACTCATATCCTTCGGCACTGTTTACTTTTGTAACGATCTCATTGATCTTTGTAAGCAATCCGTCCGGATCGCCTTCTTGCACGGCGATGCCGTAATCTTCATCCGAAAGCGGTACATCGATAATCTTCAAAGATTTTCCTGAAGAACAAGCCGAAAAAGAAACCGCCAGTATTGCCGCCAAAAGCGCAGACACAAGTGCCATGAAAAACTTTTTCATAAAACTTTACCTCTCGTAATTTATTTTTCTTTTCAACGTGCTTTTTTCGGAGCAAGTCCGAAAAAAAGTGACGTCACTTTTTATGACGCGTTAATCATATCATTTCACAGAAAAAAAGGCAACCTATTTCGCGTTCAATTTAAATTTTTATTCATTTTATGCGAAATATAAGCTGCCTTTATAGTCTTTTATTCAATTTGCATGTATTTGCAGCGACTTTGCGATGTGGTCCGCATAAGCTCCCGCGACGTTGACGCCAGTCACCCTTTCCGCCTCGTTGAAAAAGGCATTGGAGTTGACTTCGCACACGACGGGCGTGCCGCCGTCGTCTAAAATGTCTACGCCGCAATAGTCGAGGCGAAGGATCTCGGCACAGCGCTGCGCCTGCTCGATAAAATTTGCAGGCACCTCGGCAGGCGACCCCATGCCGCCGCACTCGATATTGGAACGAAAATCGTGTTGATTCGTCCGCTTCATCACGGCAATCGCCCTGCCGCCCACGACCAAAACGCGGTAATCCTCGCCGCGGTGCGCCGAAATGTATGTCTGATAAAGGTGCGGGCTCATACGAAATTTTTCAGCCGTTTCCGCAAGCGCCTCTTTATTTTCGACCAATTCCACGTCCATCCCCCAGCTGCCGAAGCTCTTTTTGGCAATGAGCGGATACCCCAGCGCCGCCCCGATCCGCTCTACATAAGCATCGCTTATCGCCGCATCTCGGTAATAGCAAAGCGGCGCAGGCAAAGTATCCGGCAAATGGATCCCGTTGCCGGCAAGCGCGATATAGGTGAGCATTTTATCGTCGCAAAGCTCTACTGCCTCCGCGCTGTTAAAGAGGCGCACGCCCTTTTTCTCCAACATGCGCGGGAGATATTTATCTTTATCGAGATAGACGCAATAGTCCAAGTTTTCGTTTAACGCGATCTCATTTTTGCGTACAGAACACAAAAATTTTCCGTTCTTTTCGATACGGGCGGAAAGCCCGCGCGCCTCCAGCTCTTCCCGCATGCGCTCCGCCTGACGGATCGCCCCTTCCGAACGGATATAGGCATTGACTAAAATGATACCCTTCATTTCTGCTCCCATGCAAAAGGCTCCTCCGCAAAACGGAGAAGCCGCCTTTTTATGCCTTTACGATGACTGCAAGATAACGGAGCGGCACCTCCCCTTCATTGCGCAGGGAATGCGCATCGCCGTCATATGCGATCAGCGTATCGCCCGCCCCGACGCAGACGTCAAGCCCGTTGTCGTTGCAGATACCGCTGCCGCTGAGGATATAGATGATTTCGCTGTCGCCCTCATGGGTATGGTAACCGATCGAACAGCCCTTTTCCAAAACCATTTCGCTGCACACGCGCACATTGGCGGGCTTATTGCCGGCAGCCAAGTCGATCAGGCGCACCGCGCCTTCGCCGCCGCGAAAATGTTCCGCAACGCTTTCCGGAAGCGACCCTTTGGGATGCAACATGTTTACACCTCCACGCGGATCATGCTGTCTACGGATACGACATCTTCGAGCGCGCCGATCTTTTCCAGGGCGCGGCGGACAGAGTATTCGTTCGTTTCATGCGTGATGAGGATAATGGGAATATTTTCGCAATCTTCTCCCTTTTGGATGAGGTCGACGATGCTGATGTTATACTTTGCGAAGATGCCTGCCACTTTGGCGAGCACGCCCGCCCTGTCCTTGGCGGTAAAGCGGATATAATAACGGCTCTTGAAATCGGTGACGAACTTTACGCCCGCCTCAGCCGCAGCACCGTTTTTGAAAGTCGCATACTTGACGTCGTTGTGGGTCGCGGCATAGATGACGTCGGAAACGATCGCGCTGCCCGTAGGCATATCGCCCGCGCCCCTGCCATAGAGCATGATATCGCCCACGCTGTCCCCTTTCAGGTAGACGGCATTGAAACTGTCATTGACGGATGCGAGCGGATGGTCTTTGCGGATAAAGGCGGGATGCACGCGCACCTCGATGCCCTTTTCGCCGTTTTTGCCGATCGCGAGCAGTTTGAGCACATAGCCGAGTTCGTCGCCATAGGTGATGTCCTGCGCCTGTATACCGGTAATGCCCTCGCGGTAGACCTTATCCAAAGGGACTTTGGTATGGAAAGCGAGACTGGACAGGATAGACAGTTTATAAGCCGCATCGTACCCCTCTACGTCCGCAGACGGATTTGCTTCGGCGTAGCCGAGTTTTTGTGCGTCCTTGAGTACCGTTTCGTACCCCAGCCCCTCGCGCGACATGCGGGTCAGGATATAGTTGGTCGTACCGTTGATGATGCCGGTCAGATTTTCAATGACGTTAGCCTGCATCCCGTCGATCAGCGTGCGGATGATGGGCACGCCCCCGACGCAACTCGCCTCGAAATACAATCCTGCATTGGTGCGCTTCGCCGCTTTTTCCAACTCGTGCCAGTATTTGCAGAAGAGTTCTTTGTTAGACGTGACGACGCTCTTGCCGCTGTGCAGTGCAGCCAGCACGAAACTTTTTGCCGGCTCGACGCCGCCGATGACTTCGATCACGATGTCTACATTCGGATTGGAGATGACCTCTGCGATGTTGTCGGAGATCTTGCTCTCTTCGATGCCGAGCGCGAGCGCTTTCTGCTTGTTAATCTCTAAAACGCTCTCGACGGTGATATCTACCCCCTGCGTCTGTCTATAAAATTCCCGGTGGTCGCGCAGAATCTTGTATGTTCCGCTGCCCACGACGCCTAAGCCGAGTATCGCAACGCCGACGCTCTTCATTTTTTGCCCTCCGTTTTATTTAAGTCGTATAAAATTTTCAGCCCCTGCAGTGTGAGAAGCTTGTCTACATGGTCGATACAGGAAACTTCGCCCGCAATGATCTCGCTGAAGCCGCCCGTGGCTACAACTTTCACGTCCGGATCTTTCATTTCCTTCTTGATTTTTTTCACGATATAGCCGACCAATCCCGCAAAGCCGAACACGATGCCCGCCTGCATGTTGGTGGTCGTATTTTTGCCGATGACGCTTTCCGGCTTTTCGATCTCTACGCGCGGCAGTTTTGCCGTACCCGAAACGAGCGAATCGACAGACCCGCGGATGCCGGGCGCAACGACGCCGCCGATAAATTCCTTCTTTTCGTTGACGACGTTAAACGTGGTCGCCGTACCGAAATCGACGACAATGAGGGGCGCGCCGTACTTTTTGATCGCCGCGACGTCGTTGACGATCCTGTCCGCACCCACTTCGCGCGCGTCGTCCACCCGCAGATTGTGCCCCGTCTTCAGCCCGGCGCCGACCATCAGCGGCTCGACGCCGAGATAATAGGCGCACATGTGCGAGATGGTATAATTGAGTGAGGGCACGACGGAAGAAATGATCGCCCCGTGGATATCATCGGGCGAAATCCCCTTGACAGCGAGCATATCGATGATCGCCGTGCCGTATTGGTCGCTCGTGCGGTTGAGTTCGGTGGCGACGCGGAAGCTGACGACCAGCTCGTCCCCTTTAAATATGCCGTATTTTATGTTTGTATTGCCGACATCGATGCAGATGACCAATTTTTTATACCCCGTCCGTTAAATTTTTGTACCGGAAGCCTCTTTTTTCGCGTTTCGCTCCGCTTCCGAGCCTTCCTCTTTATCTTCAGAAATTTCCCTGCGTTTTGCGGGACGGCGTCCGCGCACCGCCTTTTCCACTACCCGTTCGACCGTGTAGATCGCGGGAGATGCGACGGCATTGACGAAAAATTCGATGATAAAATTGATCCCCGCACAGCCGATGACGAGAAAATACATGACCGTCGTACCATCCGCCACAAAATTTGCGCTGAGCGTATCGCTCATGAAGAGAGCGCCGAGAATAAACAGCCCCGTATTGACGACGGGAGCCGCGAGCGATGCGGTAATGATTGCCGCATACTCGTTTTTCCTGCGGATGAGTTTATAGAGAAGACCCGCCACGAACCCGGCAGCCGCCCCCTTGATGAGGCAGAGCGCCGCCGTCAACACGGGATGGTCGCTCAACAGGACAAAGGTAAACGCATCGCCGCCCGCCAACGCCACACAGAGGACGACAGCGCCGAAAGCCGCGCCCAAAAATGCGCCTGCGGCGGGCCCCAACAGCACCGCACCCAATACGATGGGAATGAGCGTCAGGCTGATCCGCGTCGTACCGATCGGGATCGCGCTCGCCCATATTTGGAGCACGATGACCAAAGCCAGCAACACAGCCAAAAAAGCAATATTGCGTGAAGTGAAAAACCGCTTCTTTTCCATAATGACCTCCATCGGATTTCTTTATAGAATATCCGTGAAAAAAAATGTATTTATGCGCGTGAACGGGTCAGACCGCAGAGCGTGTCCGCCCGCGCATAGCAAAATTGCCGGCGACTAAGCGCCGCCCGAGAGGAAAAGATCCTCCATCGAGCATATATTATTATAACAAAAATAGCGCCGGTAGGCAAGCGAATGAAAGTATAAATTGCCGAAGCGCGCGCCGTGCAACATAAAAAGCGCGGTTTATACCCATATCTTACGCATAGAGCGGAAATTTTATGAATGCGCGGAACATTTTTACCGGGCGGCGCGTACATATGAGTATAGGACACTGCGGGGCAACAAGTTTTCGTACATACCCGCCCCGCGGCAGAATATAGGAGGAATTTTTAATGAACTGTTTCGGAACTTTCGGCAATAATACCTGCCTGTGGCTTCTCATCATACTGCTCATTCTCTGCTTCTGCGGGAACGGA
>CAJFGA010000068.1 GCA_904374385.1 uncultured Clostridia bacterium
TGGTATCTGACCCTTCCATCCATCATGGGTACGATCGCCCTGATGCTCGTCATGAACATCAGCGGAATTTTGGGCGCCGGCCTAGAACAGATCTACACGATGATGCAGAACAATTCCGAGTTTTTTGACTCGCAGATCGTGCTCGATACCTATCTGTACGATATTTCCGTCGTCAACCGCACGAACATCCCGTTCGCCACGGCGCTGGGCGTGTTCAACGGATTGATCGGCCTGCTCTTTATGCTTGTCGGCAACTTCATCACCACCAAAACGATGAAGCGCAGCTTGTGGTAAGGAGGTGCCTATGTCAATTTTCAAGCGTCATCCGAACAGGATCAAGGAAAGCAAAGTCGATATCGCGTTCCGTTGGATCAACATCATTTTATTGTTGATCTTCGTCGTGGTCGTCGCTTTCCCCATTTTAAGTTATTTTGCGCTGGCTTTTTCCAACGGCGCATACAATCTCGACGTCATCCTTCTGCCGCGCGGCTGGACGCTGCAGCCATTCGTCTACATATTTACGGGCGCGGATTCCTATTATTTTTGGCGTTCGGTCCTCAATTCGGTCATCATCACCGTCTGCGTTACGGTGGGGTCTAACCTCGTAGAAGCGTTTGCGGCGTACCCGCTTTCCAAAAGCGACTGTCCTTTCCGCGGCGGCATTCTGATGTATTTCATCATCACCATGCTCTTTTCGGCGGGCGTCGTGCCCATCTACCTGTGGATGCACATGCTCAACCTGCTGGACAACATCGCGTCGCTCATCCTCATCTCCATCAGCAACGTGTTCAACCTGCTGCTGTTCAAGACCTTTTTCGAGGGGCTGCCCGCAGATATCGAGGAAGCGGCGAAATTGGACGGCGCAAGCGAAATGCAGATGTTTTTCCGCATTCTTTTGCCCATGAGCCTTCCCGTTATCGGAAGCTGCTGCTTCTTCTCCGTGGTCGGCACATGGAACAGCTACGGCTCTGCGCTGTTATTTATCTCTTCCAGCGCCAGGGAAGCCTATCCGCTCGCCTATTATATTTACAACATGCTCAACGTCGCCAACATTAACAAGACGGACCCTTGGGTTTTGATCAACGTCAAAAATATCCAGTCCGCGTCCATGTTGGTAAGCATCATCCCCATCCTTTGCATCTATCCGTATATCGTCAAATATATCAAGAGCGGTATTACGGTCGGTTCGGTAAAGGGCTAAAACGATTTTTGGAGTCAATATGAAGATCACACCGAACGAAGTAAAGAAGATCGAAAGCGGTTTTCAGTATGTGCTGCACCGCCCTTACCGCGCCGTGTACGGATTGGGAGAAAAATTCGACGGCGCCAACCAAAAGGGCAGATATGTGCGCGCCTGCGTGCGCGAAAAATGCTTCGAACAGGGCGAATATACCTATCTTTCCATGCCGTTTTTCATGACGCCGGACGGATTCGGGGTATACGTCGATACTTATGTCGAAGTGGATTTCGACTTCACGCAGGAAGATCGCATCGTGATCGTTTTCGCCGCGGGCAGCCGCGGCGAACAGGCAGATATCTACCTGTTTGAGGGATCTCTCAAGGAGATCTTGCTCCAATTCCGCGAATGTACGGGGATGCCGCGCATATTCCCGAAGTGGGCGCTCGGCAGCTGGATGAGTTCCAACCGCTGGCATGCCCAGGCAGAGGTCGAAGAGCAGCTGCGCCTGACCGAAGAACTCGGCTTTCCGCACAACGTGTTCGTGATCGAGCCGTGGAGCGACCATTCTACCCACTATCTGTGGCAGGGGAGCCGCTGCCCGCTCAAACCGGGCGACGGGCGGCCCGATTATGCGGAGATGGATTTTTCGCAATCGAGCGATTGGCGGGATCCCGCAGCCATGATCCGCGAGATGCATCAAAAGGGGCTGCGCCTTCTGCTGTGGGTTGTTCCCATGTACGAATGCGAGGCGAATTATAAGGGGAAATGCAACGAAGAGCAGCGCCGTATCGACAATGCGTATGTCGTGGAAAACCGCGAGTGCGTTTTCAATGCCGACGGCACCCCTTACGAAATCCCGCATACTTGGTGCATCGGCAGCATGATCCCCGACTTTACGAATGAACGCGCCTGTGACGATTGGTTCCGCCATTTCGAATATCTCAAAGAGATCGGGGTGGACGGATTCAAGACGGACGGCGGCGAATTCGTGCACGATCATTCCGTCCGCTTTTCAGACGGCACCACGGGGGTGGAAGGGCAAAACGCTTACTGCGAACAGTATACGCGTGCCTTTGCCGACTTTGTGGGGGAACAGGGCATCGTCTTTTCCCGCGCGGGCGGGCAGAGATCTCCTGCGTTTTCCGTCATTTGGGCGGGCGATCAGGAATCCACTTGGCCGGAATTTCGCGGCATCCTTTCGGCGGGGCTTTCGGCAGGGCTTTCCGGCATCAACTGCTGGGGATTTGACATTGCCGGATTTTCCGGCTACCTGCCTACGAAAGAGCTGTATCTGCGCGCAGTTCAGTTTGCGGCGTTCGCACCCGTCATGCAGTGGCACAGCGACCCCGTTTCCAACGATCGCTGCGATTTTACCCGCGCCTGGAACATCAACGACCGCAGCCCTTGGAACATCGCGGCTTTTCACAAAGACAAAAAACTGCTCCCGCTCGTGCGCGAACAGTTCTATCTGCACTATAATCTGTTGCCCTACCTCTATGCGCTCATGATGGAAGCGAGCGCGACGGGGCTTCCGACGCTGCGCCACCTTGCGCTCGAATTTCCGGAAGACGAAAAGGTGTTCGGCATTGAAGACGAATTTATGGTCGGCGGCTCCCTATTGGTGGCGCCCGTGCTCGACGATTATATTGATCGCCGCGAGGTCTACCTCCCGCAGGGCGAATGGTACGATTTGTATACCGGCAAACGGGCGCGCGGCGGCAAGCGCTGCGTGCGCCTAAGCAAACGGCATCTGCCCGTCTATATGCGTGCGGGGCAGTGCGTGCCGCTCAATTTGAGCGGCGGCAAACTGTGTTCGCCGGTCGGCAACGGATTGGACGGCTATAAGGAGCTGACCTTCCTCGTGTGCGGTGCCGGGCAATATATATTTACAGACGATCTCGGCAACCATATCGTCTTGGAATGGACGAAGGAGAATTATTCCGTATCGGAGAACGCAAAGGGCACCCCCTTCCGCGTGATCCATTTGGAGGGCAATAAACTATTGTAAATGGGGGGACAAAAAATGGCAGCATTTATCAAAAGTAAATGGAAAAAAATGGCGGCACTGCTGTTGGCGCTCGCGCTGTTCGTATTTGCCGTCGCCTGCACGGCCGACAATCCGACGCCGGGCGGAGACGATCCGGAAACGCCGATCGAAACGCCCGAGGATCCCGATCCGTCCGAACCGGATACGCCCGGAGGAGGGGATGAAGACGAGTTCGAGTTCGCCTATGATACGAGCTACGAGCCCACGCTGTTCGATGCAGAGAGCGCTTCGTTTACCGTCACCGAGCTCGCCGAAGGGGTACACCTGATCGAAAACCGCATCACTTTGAACAACGGAAATGTGTCCGTCGTATATGCGACCGAAGTCGATCTTTCGCTGGCGGATATCGTCGCCGGCACGGCGGGGAACGATACTTGGGATTATGATTGGCAGAAGGCGGTCCCGTACTCTCAGCTGCAGGCTTGGGAAGAGGATCATGCGGACAGCCGCGTGCTGGCCTGCGTCAACGCAGACTTTTTCGGCGGCCTTTACACGACCACTTCCGTCAATGCCTTTGTCAAAGACGGCATCATTCTCAAAGCGGGGCATAACGATAACGGAAATTACGATTACAGCGATCTTTCTTCCGACGTACCCGCTTCCGCCCCCATGCTCTTCGGGGTAAAGGGCGATACCGCGCAGATCGCGCCCATCGTTTCCTATGAAGGGGACATCACTTCCGCAGAGGTAAAGCAGCAGCTCATACAGGCGCAGCTTTCCTATACGGGCAAATTCTCTCACCACTACAGCGAGCACGTCATTTCCGTTTCCGGAACGATCGGAACGGATAGCCTCGCTTTCCTGTCCTCCGGCACCGCCACGGCGCCTGCGGGCAGCATCATTCTCACGTTATCGCTGGGCGACCCTGCATCGCTGGAGATCACGGGAAAGTCGGAAGCGATCTTTTCCGAGACGCTCACGGCTGGCAGCGGTACGGGGTATCTTGTCATGCATCCCGACTATGAGGGCAATAAGAGCGCCCTGCGCCTTGCCGATGTAGGGGATACGCTGCAGCTCACCGTCGTTTCGCCGGACGGTCTGTGGGACGGATACGATACGATCCTTGGCTGCCGTCAGGCCTTGGTCATCGACGGTGCCGTTGCGGAGACGGTCGCCCTCGAGAACACGAACGGCGCGCAGTCGGCGGGGGTGCCCCGCACGGCGGTCGGCATCAAGCAGGACGGAACGGTCGTGATCTTTTCGGTAGAGGGGCTTCGCTACGGCAACAATTCACAGGATGAAAGCGAATCGTATGGAATGAATCTGCCGCAGCTGGCACAGTTTATCCGCTTTTACGGCTGCCTGCAATCCGCCAATTTCGACGGCGGCGGCTCCACGCAGCTGATCGTGCAGGAAAACGGAGAACACAGGGTCGCCGTCCGATCCAGCGATACGGGCAGCAGTTCGCTCTCTTCGTCGAGGGCGGTCATGAACACCCTGTTGGTAACAGCGCCAAAAGGAGTTTAAAAAATGAAAAAGTGGATAGCAATTTTCGCAGTATTGCTCCTGCTCTTTGCCGTGGGCTGTACCTCTGATCCCGGCAGTACGACGCCTCCGGACGGCGATACCCCGCAGGAACTTACCGTCACCCTCGATAAAACGAGCGCCGAAATGTATGTGGGCGATACGATCACGCTTACGGCGCAGGTCAATATAGAAGGTGCCGAAATCGTTTGGTCGACGAGCAGCCGCGCCGTCGTTTCCTTTGTGGCTGACGGCAACACGGCGACCGTCACGGCGGAAGGCCTCGGTTCGGCAGAGATCCGCATCCGCCATAACGAACAGTTGATGGCAAAGTGCAGCATCACCGTCGTCGAGCCGCCCCAGTCTTTGTCGGTGCGCCTGCCGCAGGATATGCTCGTTTTGCATGTGGGCGGCAGTGCCGTCGTTCAGGCGGTCGCCGACGATTCTCTCACGGGCGACATATCTTGGGACATTACAGATACCAGCATCGCAGAGATCGAATACCAAGGGCTGATCGTTCGGGTCGAGGCGCTCGCCGCAGGGCAATGCACTGTAACCGTAACGTTCGGGGAAGAGCAGGACAGCTTTACCCTGATCGTCGAAGCATAGCAGGAGGGGTTGCATGAAAAAATTTCAATGTATTTCAGTCGCAGCGGCGGCGGTTGCATTCGTTTTTGCTTTCAATGTTTTGCCCGTTTCGGCCGAGGCAAACGCTTCCTATGAGCAGGTGGTTTCCGTACAAAGGGCCGGAACGGAATTGAAACTGGATCCGACCTTTATCTTGGAACCGGAAAGCTTTACGGATATTCGGAACGCAGGCGGGCAAACCTCTCGCCCCGCGGTCGTGATCGTGCAGCCCGATGCGCAGATGAACGTTTCGCTCGGCGGAGAAACAAAAACGCTCGGCGACGCCTTTGATGACGAATTAAAAGGTATTTATATTCCCGCCGTGCGCCTGGATGCGTCTACGGTCGACGCCTTTATCGATTGGATGACGGATACCTATTATGTGAGCGATATCATGGCGGTTTCCGACGATATCGAGGTCATCGAAAAACTGTATGCCGACGAAGTGTGTTACATCGTCAACACCGTGTATGATCTTACGTCTGTCGAGATCGGGGCAGACCGTTATGCGCTGTGGCCGTATATCGGCGAAGCGAATGCGGCGGGCTGCAACATCCTTCTTTTGGATGCATCCGATGAAAATATCGGCGTGGCGGCGGAATACGTCGCGGCGATGTCTAAGGTATGCTGGGCATCCGCAAGCTCCGTCGAGGAGGCGGTGAGCGCCATCGCGGCGGGTTGTTACGGCGTCGTGTCCGCTTCGGCAGAGGATGTGGCAGAAGCGGCCGCCCTGTTTACGGAAGACGGCTTTGCGAGGGCGCAGTTCGTTTCGGCGCACCGCGGCATCACGGCATGCGCCAATGAAAATTCACTGACGGCGATCGCGGCGGCGGCAAACGAAGGGGCTACGCACGTCGAAGTCGATGTACAGGTCACTGCAGACGGGCAGTTTATCCTCTGTCACGATTCAGACGCCAGCCCTGCCAGCACAGCGCCGGCAGGTACTTGGTGCGCCGTCAATCCGTCTCGCATCCTGTTCAATTATAAGTTGGATGATTACAGCGAACTCTATGACGAAACCTTCCCGACCTTGGAAGAGGTGATCGAGGTGATCTTACAGACAGATCTGATCATGATGCTCGAGCTGAAATTGGATAACGGTTCTTCTACCGCCGTCGATTCGCTCAAGGCGATCGAAAATCTCGAAAAGGTCATGGCGCAATATCCGGAGATGGAAGGGCATTGGTTTGCGATCACTTTCTTTGCTCCGTATGCAAGGCAGATGCGCGAATTTATGCCGGAAATCCCGGTAGGCTTTATCGGTTATGCTAACGCCGACAACGGCGAACGGTGGAGTTCACAGCCGTCGCAGACGGAGATCGCTTCCAAAATCGAATTTCTGCGGCAAAATAACGTGCTTCTCGACGAAACGATGAGTTCTACGCCCGAATCGGTCAAGCAGGCTTACTTGGCGAGGGGGTATGTGCAGAATTCGTGGACGTATTCGGATACTTCGCACTTGCTGCGCGGGCTGAACATCGCCACGACGGACGCGGCGGAAGAGGTTTCCATGCTGGTCAAAGAAGTTTGCCCGGCAGGCACGCTATCGCTCACCGAAGCGCAGCTCTCTGCAGGCGTTGCAGAAGTGCCCTGCCTCACCTATTGCGGCTGGCAGGTCGAAAGGGAGTGCGAGATCATCGAGGTATCCCGCTCCGGCAACGATGTGCTCGTTCTTCTCTATTACCAGGAGGGCGGAACCAATCCATATGGGATTTACAGCAATTTGATCTCTGTAACGGTAGAATAAAAATAAAGGGGACGATGCGCCGTCCGGCGCAGTAAAAGAGGAGAAGATCATGAAAAAAATTGCAGCATTTTTACTTGCGCTGTTGTTATGCGGCACATGTTTTGCCGGCTGTACGGGCGGCGGAAGCGGCGTAGAGGATCCGCCCGACGATCCGGAAACGCCCCCGACCCCGCCGGTATCTTCAGACGAGATCATTACTGACCGCGATTCGATTGAGTATGCGTTCGACGAAATTTATACGAACGGGGAAGTGGCGGACAGCGAAAACGGCTTTGCGACTTCGGCGGACGTGACGGGCGCGCGCTTTATGGTCAACGGTTCGTATG
>CAJFGA010000069.1 GCA_904374385.1 uncultured Clostridia bacterium
GTTTTGCCGTGGTCGACGTGGCCGATCGTGCCTACGTTGACGTGGGGTTTGCTTCTGTCGAATTTAGCCTTAGCCATTTTCGTTCCTCCAAAAAATTTTTATTTTTTAATGATAACTTGTGCGCCGAAGACTCCGGCATTTGCAGCTATCTATCATTATTGAAATGAAGCAGCTTATACAAGCAATTATAATTATAGCGTACTTTGAAAATAATATCAATCTTTTTGCGACTTTTTTTTGAAAAAATTTCAAAAAGAGACGCTTACTCAGCCTTTTTGCCGCGCTCGCCGATGATCTTTTCAGAGATAGAGCGAGGCACTTCGCTGTAATGCGAGAACTGCATTGTGAACTGTCCTCTGCCCTGCGTACGCGAACGAAGATCGGTCGCATAGCCGAACATTTCGGACAGCGGAATCTGCGCGTCGATGACTTTCACGCCGTTGCGGTCTTCCGTACCCGTGATCGTGCCGCGGCGGGAAGATACGTTGCCCATCAGATCGCCGAAGTAATCCTCGGGCGTGACGATCTCTACCTTCATGATCGGCTCGAGCAAGACGGGGTTCGCCTTTTTAAGACCTTCCTTGAAGCCCATAGAGCCCGCGATCTTGAACGCCATTTCGGACGAGTCGACTTCGTGATAGGAACCGTCGTAAACGACCGCGCGGAAGTCAACCACTTCGTAGCCCGCCAAGAAACCGTTCTTCGCCGCTTCCTGAATGCCCTTGTCGATCGCGGGGATATATTCCTTCGGAATAGAGCCGCCGACCGTTTCGTCGACAAATTCGTAGCCCGTACCGGGTTCCAAAGGCTCGAGGCGCAGTTTGCAGTGACCATACTGACCTTTACCGCCCGACTGACGGACATACTTGCCCTCGCAGTCGACCGCCTTTCTGAAGGTTTCGCGATAAGCAACCTGCGGTTTGCCGACGTTTGCTTCCACTTTGAATTCGCGCAGCAACCTGTCAACAATGATTTCAAGGTGCAACTCGCCCATACCGGCGATGATGGTCTGCCCCGTTTCATTATCGGTATACGTTTTGAACGTGGGATCCTCTTCCGCCAGTTTGATGAGCGCCATCGTCATCTTTTCCTGACCGGCTTTGGTCTTAGGCTCGATGGCAACTTTAATAACGGGTTCGGGGAATTCCATCTGTTCGAGAACAATGGGGTGCTTTTCGTCGCACAGCGTGTCGCCCGTGGTCGTCTCTTTGAGGCCTACGATCGCGCAGATATCTCCCGAATAGATTATCGGGATCTCTTCGCGGTGGTTGGCATGCATCTGCAAGAGGCGGCCGACGCGCTCCTTTTTCTGCTTAGTGCTGTTATAGACGTAAGAACCCGATTCCAGCACGCCCGAATAGGCGCGGAAAAACGCGAGCTTGCCCACGAACGGATCCGCCGCGATCTTGAACGCAAGTCCGGCAAACGGCTCTTCGTCAGACGTCTTTCTCTCCTCTTCTTCGCCCGTAGCAGGATTGATACCCTTGACGTGATCGACGTCGAGCGGGGAAGGGAGATAATCGATGATGGCGTCCAAAAGGAACTGAACGCCCTTGTTTTTATAGCTGGAACCGCAGAGAACGGGCGTAACAGCCATGGAGATGGTCGCCTTGCGGAGGCCCTTTTTGAGGTCTTCGACAGAGAGGTCGCCGTCCTCAAAATATTTTTCCATCAGCTCGTCGTCCTGCTCGGCAACGGCTTCCACGAGTTCAGCGCGGTATTTCTTGGCATCCTCCATCATCTCGGCAGGGATATCCGTCTTTTCGAAGTCCTTGCCGAGATCGTCTTTATAAATTTCCGCATTCATGTTGACGAGGTCAACGATCCCTCTGAAAGTATCTTCTTTACCGATAGGGAGCTGGATGCGGATCGCGCGCGTGCCGAGGCGCTCGCGCATCATTTTGACGGCGTTATCGAAATTCGCGCCGTTGATATCCATTTTATTGACGTAAGCGATGCGGGGAACCTTATACTTATCCGCCTGGCGCCATACCGTTTCCGACTGCGGTTCGACGCCGCCCTTCGCACAGAAAGTCGCCACGGCGCCGTCGAGGACGCGCAGCGAGCGCTCCACTTCGACGGTAAAGTCGACGTGGCCCGGCGTGTCGATAATGTTAATCCTGTGGCCCTTCCATGTGCAGGTCGTAGCGGCGGAAGTGATGGTGATGCCGCGCTCCTGTTCCTGGACCATCCAGTCCATCGTCGCGGCCCCCTCGTGCACCTCGCCGAGTTTATGGGTCTTACCCGTATAGAACAGGATACGCTCGGTCGTCGTGGTCTTTCCCGCATCGATATGCGCCATGATGCCGATGTTCCTGGTTACGTCAAGTCCGAATTGTCTGGGCATATATTATACTCCTTCGATTAAAACCTGAAATGCGCGAATGCCTTGTTCGCTTCCGCCATTCTGTGGGTGTCCTCTTTCTTCTTGACGGCTCCGCCCGTGTTGTTGTATGCGTCCATCAACTCCGCCGCGAGCTTTTTGCTCATTTCGCGCTCGCTGCGCTTTCTCGTATTGATGACGATCCAGCGAATGGCGAGGGTCTGGCGCCTTTCGGGCCTGATCTCGATCGGGACCTGATAGTTGGCACCGCCGACGCGGCGCGCCTTGACTTCCAATACGGGCATGACGTTCGCCATTGCCTGGTTGAAGATCTCCAACGGATCCTGATTGAGTTTTTCTTTCATCATATCAAATGCATCATAGACGATCTTCTGCGCCGTCGCCTTGTTGCCATCGAGCATGATCTGGTTGATGAGCTTCGCCACGACCTTGCTTCCGTACACGGGATCGGGCAAAACGTCTCTCTTAGGTACACTGCCTCTCCTGGGCATTTGTTTGTCCTCCTTTAAATTTTTTGTTTCGTAAGGGTTGCCCCTCAGTACAGCTATCGCTTGCCCCTTCTTTCATTAATATATTAAAGGGGTAGCGAACCTTCTGCCTTGCGGCATACTGCCTACTTTCCATCGGGCATATCAAAAATATATTCCGACAAGTAGGTTACATTTTTCTGCGGAAAGTTCCGCCGCCCGCCGCCTTGTTATTTAGGACGCTTTGCGCCGTATTTAGAGCGAGCCTGTTTTCTCTTCGCAACGCCTGCGGTATCCAATGCGCCGCGAATGATGTGATAACGAACGCCCGGGAGATCGCGCACCCTGCCGCCGCGGATCAGAACGGAGCTGTGCTCGTTCAGGTTGTGTCCTTCGCCGGGGATGTACACGGTACCTTCCTGTTTGTTCGTCAAGCGAACCCTGGCGATTTTGCGGAGCGCCGAGTTCGGCTTTTTGGGAGACGTGGTGGAAACGGAAAGGCATACGCCCCTCTTTTGCGGGCATTGACCCATAATAGGCGTCTTGCTCTTTTCCGGCCTTCTCTCCCTGCCCTTCTTGATGAGCTGGTTGATTGTAGGCATTTTTTACCTCCTTGTAAGAATGGAATATATTTTCGATAAATTGCCCTTACGCAATTTAAAGAAAGCGATAAACTATGCCGCACAGCGGCGGCACTCCGATGATTTTGGGCGCAAAAAAAGAGCGCGCCTTATCGTCGCGAATGATATTCTACCATTTTACGCAGGTTTTGTCAAATAAATTACACAACTTTCCGCCCGTTCTTGCCATTTTATGAATATATATAAGCCTTTTATCCGGCGCCGAGCGAAAATCATATAACTATTTCAGCCAAAAACTTGCCATTCCCCATCCTGAACTGTTATAATAAAAGAAAAAGGCAGGGAGATAACCATGACCGACCGCCCCCGTATACCGCTCTACCGGCTCTTCAAAGCAAACGGCGAACCGCAGATCGAAAAGACGATCGCAGCCTGCAAAGACAAATGTTATCGATACAATGCGCTGCACCCCAATGACAGAGAGGGCCAGCGCGCGATCCTGCAAGAAATGTTCGGTACTCTGGGCGAAGGGGCTACGATCATGCCGCCCTTTTGGTGCGATTACGGTTACAACATCCATATCGGCAAAAATTTTTATGCCAACCATAACCTCGTCGTCACCGACGGCGCCAAGGTAACGATCGGCGACGACGTGTTCATCGCCCCCAACTGCTGCATTACGACGGCCAATCATGCGATCGATCCTGCCCAGCGGAGGGAAGGCATGGAGGTCGCGATGCCCGTGACCATCGGCTGCAACGTATGGCTGGGCGCCGGCACAACGGTGCTTGCGGGCGTGACCATCGGCGACAATGCCGTAATCGGCGCAGGCAGCGTCGTCACGCACGACATTCCCGCCAATGTCGTCGCCGCAGGCGTCCCCTGCCGCGTCCTTCGCGCCATCGGTAAAGAAGATCAAAGCCGCTATCCGCTCGATGAGTGATGACATTTTATAAAGAGCGCCGCCCGAACAGATCGGGCGGCGCTCTTTCGCGGTCTCGATCCTCGTTACAGGACTTCGATCTCGCCGTTTTTGATCTTTATCTTCGCGCGGAGTCGGATATCTTCGCTGGAGGCGCCCACGAGGATCTCGTAAACCCCGTCCGTCACCGTCCAACGATCGAACGCCGTAGACCAGTGCGCAAATGCCCGGCTATCCAAGGTCAAACTTACTTTGACCCTCTTGCCCGCCTTGACCTTATCTTTAGAAAAACCCTTTAATTCCTTGTACGGACGGTAGACGAGGGGCGCGCACTCGCGCACATACACCTGCGAGATTTCTTTGCCGTCTATCTCCGACGTGTTTTCGACCTCATACGTCACCTTCAAGGCACTGCCCTTCCCTTCCAGCTTCAAATCGTCATAGGCAAAGAAAGCATAACTCAGCCCGAACCCGAAAGGATAAGCGACGGGCACGCCGTATGTATCGAAGTAGCGATAGCCCACGTCAAGCCCCTCTTGATAGCGCGTGACGCCAGCACTGCGCCAAGCATTCGCCGCCGGCACATCGGCAATGTCCAACGGGAATGTTTCGCTCAATTTGCCGCTCGGGCAGATCTTGCCGGTTAGGATATCCGCGATCACCTCGTCGCCGCCCATACCGGGGAAACCCGCGTACAGGATCGCTTTTACTTTTTCCTCCCAAGCGCTCACATCGATTGCGGCGCCCGCAAAAATGACGACGACCGTATTCGGATTTTCTTCCGCCGTTTCTATGATTGCCCTCTCTTGCACGTCGGGAAGGCGCAATGTGCTGCGGTCTCCGGATTCATATTCGACCGGGCTGCCGGTACCCACGCAGACGATGTTCACGTCGCTGACGGCCGCGTTTTCGAGCGCAGGGCGCGCGCTTTGGCCAAAAGAGTTGATCGTTTGATACCGGAAGGCGCTTTCATAAAGAACTTGATAGCCGCGCGCCGTCAACGCTTCTTCCAAATCGAATTTTTTATCCAGCCATTCGACTGCGGCAGAACCTCCGCCGCGCAGCATATCTGCGCTCTCCGGCTTTGCAAAACAGCCGGCAAGGGAAATTTTTTTGACGCCATGCAGCGGGAGCAGCTCCTCGTTTTTAAGGAGGACCATCCCTTCCGCGGCGACTTTTTTCGCCGTGCGCGCACGGGAGGCGACGCTGCTCACCTCAAACTCGCCCGCCTGCATCTCTTTGCAGCGGTAGATCAGATGCAGCATTCGGTCGGCACACGCTTCCAAAACCTCATCCGGCAGAGCTCCCGCCGCATGATCGGCACACAGTTTATCATAATTTTCCTGGCTGAACGCCATTTCGAGGTCCAGCCCCGCGATTGCAGACGCCGTTCTGTCGCGCACGGCGCCCCAATCGGATATGACGGCGCCGTCAAAGCCGAATTCATTGCGCAGAAGGTCAAACCCCTTTTTATTTTCGGCGGCGTATACGCCGTTCACGCGGTTATAGCTGCACATGACGGATACAGGTTTTGCCTCGCACGCAATTTCGAACGGCAGGTAATAAATTTCGCGCATCGTGCGTTCGTCAACGTCGCTCGACTGGTGCAAACGATCGTATTCAAGGTTGTTGCAGCAAAAATGTTTGAGGCATACGCCGATGCCCTTCCCCTGCACGCCCTCGATATACCGCTTCGCCATGCTGCCCGCAAGAACGGGATCCTCGGAAAAATATTCAAAATTTCTGCCGTTGCGAGGGTCGCGCTTGATATTCACGCCCGGCGCGAGCAAAATATCCACGCCGCGCTCTTTGCAGTCGTCCGCCAGCGCTTCTCCCATGTCTTTGGCGCGGGATAAATTCCAAGTATTCGCCAAGATTTGTATGGAAGGATATGCCACGGCGGGTATCGTTTCGCTCTCTCCCTCCTCGTTCATTCGTTCCGTGCGCAGCCCTACAGGGCCGTCCGAAACCCGCAATTTAGGCAGCTTTCCTGCGAGATCCGCCGTATGCCACGCCCCGTCACCGCAGAGAAGCCGCAATTTTTCCTCGGCCGTCAATTTTTTCGCCGTATATTTCTTTTCCATAGAAGCACCTTCCTTTTGCAAGTCGCTTTCCGCTACTGTTCGGATATATTATTTATTGTAACATATTTTGTTTTTGTAAGCAAACACAAAATTTTGTTTTTACCTTTATTGTCAAAAAAAGTATATCAATTTGATTTTTTATGAGCAAACAGTTGACAAGCGACCCGCAAAAGTATATACTGTTATTGAACATTTGAAGAATTGTTCAATTAAAAAATTATGGAACCTGTAACCGAAAAAGAAAAGGATGCCGTCGAGGCGATCCGCTCCGCACTGCCGGATGACGATACATTGTATGAGCTTGCCGAACTGTTCAAAATGTTCGGCGATCCTACGCGCGCCAAGATCCTCGGCTGCCTGCAGGTCAAAGATCTGTATGTGGGCGAAATCGCACAGATCGTCGGCATGAGCGTTTCGGCCGTATCGCACCAACTGCGGGTGCTGCGCGGAGCAAAGCTCGTCAAGGGCACCAAAGAAGGCAAAGAGGTCAAATATTCCCTTGATGACGATCACGTCACCAAAATCATGGAATACGGCCTGACGCACGTCAACGAAGATAAATAAAACGGGAAGCATTCCTGTTTTTTTGGGCAATATAGTTGAATATTTGTTCAATCGACCAAATATTCAAAAACAATCGATAAAGACGGAGGTTTTTATGAAAAGAGTATATAAACTGGAAGATCTTGACTGTGCGAATTGCGCGGCGAAGATGGAGCGCGCCGTCGCAAAAATCGACGGCGTCGATTCGGTCAGCATCAGCTTTATGGCGCAGCGCATGTCGATCGACGCGGACGAAAAACGCTTTGAAGAGATCATGGACCGCGTCGAAAAGGCGTGCAAAAGAGTGGAACCGGATTGCCGGATCTTGCGCTGATTGTACGGGGGCAATACTATGAAAGGATATCAACTCAGCCGAAAGGAAAAGAAAAAGCTGATCCGCATCATCGTCGCATTGGCAATGTTTGCGGTCATCTTTGC
>CAJFGA010000070.1 GCA_904374385.1 uncultured Clostridia bacterium
AGCGCGTCATAGTCTCCGACGTGGCGGGCACGACGCGCGACGCCATAGACACGCCGCTGACGTACAACGGCATGGACTATATGCTTATAGACACGGCGGGCATGCGCCGCAAACGCGGCATCGAGCATTATCCCCCCTATAGCCGCTGCACATATGCTTTGCAAAAATGCCTGCCGATCTCTTTTATTTTACGATTGCCGCGTATGTTTCCGGACGGCGATCGCGAAACAGCCCCCACTCCCGCCGCAGGCGGCTTATTTGCGCAAAATCATAATCGGCATATAAAATTTGTTCTTCATCGCGCGATGCGCAAGCAATGATCTTCCCCGTTTCGTCGGTCAAAAAGGAAGAACCGTAAAACAACAGCTGCGAGGACTGCTGCCCGTTTTCCGGACAGGGGGAAACGCTTTCCGTTCCGATGCGATTGGCTGCGACGACGGGCAGCACGTTGGCGGCGGCATGCCCTTGCATGACGCGCTGCCAATGTCCGACACTGTCTACCGACAGGATGGGCTCTGACCCGATCGCTGTGGGATAGAGAATGATATCCGCCCCGAGCAGGGCAAGGCATCTCGCCGTTTCAGGAAACCATTGGTCCCAGCAAATTCCCACGCCGATTTTACAAAACTGCGTCGGAAAGATCTTGAACCCCGTATTGCCGGGCGTAAAATAAAACTTTTCCTGATAATAATGGTCGTCCGGTATGTGCGTTTTTCGGTATACGCCCAACATTTTCCCGCCGTCAAGCATGGCAACGGAGTTGTAAAAAACATTTTTGTCCCTTTCGTAAAAACTTACGGGCAGAGCGACATTGAGCGCGGCCGAAAGTTTCTGTAATCGCTGTACCGCCAAATTTTCTTCCGTCCGTTCGGCAAAGTCATAGTAATCATACCTGCGCTCCTGACAAAAATAAGGGCGTTCGAACAGTTCGGGCAGCAATATGATGTTCGCCCCGTTTTGGGCAGCGGCGCGGACAGCGTTTTCCGCCTTTACGATATTCTTCATTCTGTCCGGCCCGCACTGCATCTGCACGCAAGCTATTTTAACCGATCCCATGGGCTCCTCCTTTCGGTATCTGTTGGGTAATACAATGAATATTTCCGCCGCCGACAAGTACGCTCCGCGTAAAGACAGGGACGATTTTACGGTCGGGAAACAAATCTTTCAAAATACTGAGCGCGCGCCCGTCGTTTTCATCTCCGAACTGCGGCACGATGACCGCTTTGTTGGCAATATAAAAATTGACATAGGAAGCCGCGAGCCGTTCCCCTTCTTCGCGCGGCGCTTCCCCGGGCGCACAGACGATTTGTTCCGCCTCCTCTTTGGTCACGGTGACGGGTACGGAGGGCAAGGGCAATTTAATTATTTTGAACGCCCTGCCCTTTGCGTCAAGGGCATTTGAAAGCACGCGGTAATTTGCCGCGCTGCGCGCATACTGCGGATCGTTCTCGTCGTCCGTCCACGCGAGCACGACTTCGGCCGTGGCCGTAAACGCGCAGATATTGTCTACATGCCCGTTCGTTTCGTCGCAATAGATGCCGTACGGCAGCCAAATGACTTTTTCGGCGGACAGATATTCTTTCAGTTTTTCTTCGATCTGCGCTTTTGTCAAAGCGGGATTGCGGCCCGCGCTCAACAGGCACTCTTCGGTAATGAGCAATGTGCCCTCCCCGTCTGAATGGATGGCACCGCCTTCGAGCACGAAGGGGTGCGCGTCGTAACATTCGATGCCCAAATAACGGCAAAACGCTTGTGCAAGGGCGTCGTCTTCTTGATAATCGGCATAAAGCCCGTCAAAAGCGCCGCCCCAGGCGTTAAATTCCCAATCTATGCCGCGCACCTGCGATCCGTTCGTTACAAAAGTGGGGCCCGTATCCCTCGCCCATGCATCGTTGACGGGCAGTTCCAGCAAGACCACGGCGCCCTCCGCAATTTGCTTTTGCAAGGCATTTTTGGCGGAAGGATCGCCGGCGATCAAATATACGCGCTCGCTCTCTGCGATCGCCTCGATAATTTTTGTAAAAGCAAGGCGGGCTTGCCCGGGATCTTTTCCCCATGAACCGGGACGCGACGGCCAAATCATCAGGCAGCCGTCGTGCGGGGCAAATTCCGCGGGCATATAAAAACCGTCTTGCCGCGGCGATGTATACAATTTCATGCTACGATAACCTGTTTTTAAAATCGGCATAGCCGAATGTTTTGACAACGCGGATGTCATCCCCCTTTCTCACCGCAATGGAAGGGAGAGGCATACCGTTAAACGTATTGTTTTTGACCATCGAATAGATCGCCATATCCTCGAAAATTAACACGTCGCCTTCGGCGAGCGGCGCATCAAAGGAATAATCCCCTATGATATCGCCCGCCAAACAAGTGCGTGAGGAAAGCCTGTATGTATATTTTTTCTGATTTGCCTGCCCGCTCCCCCGCAGCGGAGGACGATACGGCATCTCCAGCACGTCGGGCATATGGCAAGCGGCGGAAGCATCTAATATTGCCGTCCGTATGCCGTTTTCCACGATCTCAAGCACCTTCGTCGCGAGCACGCCCGCATGGAGAGCGACTGCTTCGCCGGGTTCTAAATATATTTGCACCCCGTATTTGTCGGACAAATGCCCTACCGTACGTTCGAGCAGGGCGATATCGTATCCCGGCTTCGTTATGTGATGCCCGCCGCCCAAGTTGAGCCAACGCATGCCGCGCAAATACTCCCCGAATTTATCCTCAAAAACCCTGACGGTTGCGGCCAAAGCATCCGCGCCCTGTTCGCAGAGGGTGTGCATGTGCAATCCTTCGATGCCGCCTAACAGATCCTCGCGGAAATGCTCTTTGGTGACCCCCAGACGAGAGCCGGGAGCGCAGGGATCGTAAATGGCGGCCTCCTGCGTGGAAAATTCCGGATTGACGCGCAGGCCGATGCTCGCCCGCTTGCGCCGCCCGCCGAATTTTTGCTTTTGCGCAAAGGAATTGAATACGATATGATCGCAGATATCTGCAATTTCATCAAATTCTTCGTCGAGATAGGCGGGGCAGAAAACGTGATTTTCCTTGCCCATCTCCTCTCTTCCCAATCTCGCCTCATACAGACCGCTCGCCGTCGTACCGCTGATATACTGCCCGATCAGGGGATAGACGCAGTACGCGGAGAATGCCTTTTGCGCCAGCAAAATTTTGCACCCCGTGCTGCGCTCCACGCCCTGCAGGATCTTCAGATTTGCCTCCAGTTTATCCGCATCGATGACGTAAACGGGCGTCGATATATTCTTCGGCTTCATGGTCAATCGACGAGTACGGGATCTTCATCCACCACCCAAGGCAGCCCATAGCGGCGCAGGGCATCCATAAAGGGATCGGGATCCAACTCTTCGAGATTAAATACGCCCGGTTTTTTCCAAATCCCCTTGAGGACCATCATGGCGCCGATCATGGCGGGCACTCCCGTCGTATAAGAGATCGCTTGGGAACCGACCTCTCGATAGCATTCCTGATGATCGCAGACGTTATAAATATAGATCTTTTTGCGCTGTCCGCCTTTCAGCCCCGTAAAAATACAGCCGATATTGGTCTTGCCCTTGGTGCGTGGGCCGAGCGATGCGGGATCCGGCAGCAGCGCTTTTAAAAATTGAATGGGCACGATGGGCCTCCCCTCAAACTCGACGGGCGTTGTAGACAGCATTCCCACGTCTTCCAAACAGCGCATATGCGTAAGGTAGCTCTGCCCGAAAGTCATAAAAAAGCGAATGCGTTTGACGCCGGGAATATTTTTCGCAAGCGATTCGATCTCTTCGTGATGCAAAAGGTACATATCCTTCTTGCCGACTTGGGCAAAATCGTACTCCCGATGGATCGACATGGGAGGCACTTCGATCCATTTTCCGTTTTCCCAATACGAACCGGCAGCGGAAACTTCCCGAAGATTGATTTCCGGATTAAAATTGGTGGCAAAGGGATAACCGTGGTCGCCGCCGTTACAATCGAGGATATCGATGGTCTCAATCGTATCGAAGTAATGTTTCAGTGCATAGGCGGTAAAAACGCTCGTCACGCCGGGATCGAAGCCGCTGCCCAAAATCGCGGTAAGGCCCGCCTTTTCAAAACGGTCTCGATACGCCCATTGCCAGGAATAATCGAAATAGGCGGTAAACCCGAGTTCCTTGCAGCGCTTTTCGTATATGGCGCGCCAGGCGGGATCGTCTGTATTTTCACATTCGTAATTTGCCGTATCGATATAGTGTACGCCGCATTGCAGGCAGGCCTCCATGATCGTCAGATCCTGATACGGCAGCGCGACATTGAGCACTGCGTCCGGCTTATAGCTCTTCATCAGCGCGCAGAGCTGTTCCACATTGTCGGCGTCCACCTGTGCCGTTGCGATATGCGTTTTTGTTTTGCCCTCGAGCTGTGCCTTCACGGCATCGCACTTAGACTTTGTACGGCTCGCGATCATGATATCGCCGAACACATCGTCTGCCTGGCAGCATTTATGGATCGCGACGGACGCGACGCCGCCGCAGCCGATGATCAATAATTTGTTCATTTTTCTTCCTCCGCCTGTTTTAAAATATCTTCTACATAGCGCGGCAGCATAAATGCGCCTCTATGCAAATTTGTCGTATAATACCATGTTTTTATCTTGCGCGCGTTCCATTCCTGCGGTTTGAAATCATTCAGCGGGTGATATTTTTTAGACGCAAATCCAAACAGCCAATAGCCGGAAGAGCAGGTGGGAATATGCGCCTGATATACCCGGCTGATGGGAAAACACCGATAAACCTTTTTGTGCATACTGCGGCAGGCGTCCTCGTCCTCATCGTAAAACGGGCTGCCGTGCTGGTATACCATGACGCCGTCGTCGCGCAGCGCTTTATAGCAGCTGCCGTAAAACTCTTTGGTGAACAGCCCCTCCGTCGGGCCGAACGGATCGGTCGAATCGTTGATGATCAAATCGTATTCCCCCGATTTTCCGCGCAGAAAACGGAGCCCGTCCTGCGGAAAAATGCGCACGCGCGGATCGTCGAGCCCTTCCGCCGTTTCGGGGAAAAACTGTCTGCTGACCTCGATAAACATTTCATCCGTTTCCACCACGTCGATCTGTTCGATCTCCGGATAATTGCACAGTTCTTTGGCGACGCCGCCGTCGCCGCCGCCGATCACGAGCACCTTTTTTACGTTCGGATGCACTGCCATGGGAACATGCACCACCATTTCGTCATAGATAAACTCGTCCTTTTCAGAAAAAACGATCTCCCCGTCTAAACTGATGAACCGCCCCAAATCGACCGAGTCGAACACGTCTACCTGCTGATAATCGCTCTGCCCGCTGAACAGCTGCTTGGTGACGCGGATAGAAAGTTTAACATTGGGTGTATGAATGTCGGAAAACCACATTTCCATAACGCACTCCTCCTTAAACCAATACGTTTAATCGCTCCACATGGATATCTTCCGTTCCCTGCATGGAGCACCCTTTTTCCTTTGCATAGAGGATATAGTCGATGATCTCTTTTGTAATATATTCGCCCGGCGCAAGAATCGGTATGCCGGGTGGATAGCACATGACGAACTCCCCGCAGATATACCCTTCCGCCTCTCGCAGAGGAAGGGATTTTTTTTCGGCATAGAACGCCGCTTTGGGAGAAAGCGCAACCTGCGGCGCAATGTATTCGTTGGCGAGCATCCCCGCCTTGTCCTTATTATACAGCCGTTTGATATCCGCAAGCGCGCCGACCAACCGCTCTATATCCTGAATGCGGTCTCCGATAGAGATATATGCCAAAATATTGCCGATATCGCCGAATTCGATCTGGATATCGTATTCGTCGCGCAGAATGTCATACACCTCTATCCCGGCCAAGCCGATATCGCGCGTGTAAACGGAGAGCTTTGTGATGTCGAAGTCGTAAATGCTCGTGCCGTTGATGAGCTCCTTGCCGTATGCATAGTAGCCGCCGATATCGTTGATCTCATCGCGGGCGTATTGCGCCATCTCCATCACTTTTCCGAAAGATGTCCGCCCGTTCAGGGCAAGATTGCGCCTGCTGATATCCAAACTTGCCATTAAAAGATAAGACGCGCTCGTCGTCTGCGTAAGGTTGATGACCTGTCGGACATAGTCGGCATTGATCCCTTGATTTAAAAGCAGCAGCGAACTCTGCGTAAGGCTGCCGCCCGACTTGTGCATGGAAACGGCAGCCATGTCCGCCCCCGCCGCCATGGCACTGACGGGAAGCTCTTCATGAAAGTAAAAATGCGTCCCGTGGGCTTCGTCCGCCAAAACTTTCAGCCCGTGCGCATGCGCAAGGCGCACAATAGAGCGCAAGTCGGAACAGATCCCGTAATATGTCGGATTGTTGACAAACACGGCCACCGCTTCCGGGTTGGCTTGGATCGCTTCTTCCAGGCAAGAAAGTTCCATACCGAGAGAAATGCCCAGCCTTTGGTCGACCTCTGGATTGACATATACGGGAACGGCGCCGCACAGGATCAAACAGTTGATCACGCTCTTGTGCACGTTGCGCGGCAGTATGATTTTATCCCCTTCTTTGCAGACGGAAAGGATCATGCTTTGCACCGAAGAGGTCGTGCCGCCGACCATAAAAAAGGCATCCTGTGCGCCGAATGCCTGAGCGGCAAGCGCTTCCGCCTCTTTGATGACAGAGGACGGATGGCACAAATTGTCCAGCGGCTTCATGGAATTTACATCTAATCCGACGCATTTTTCGCCCAATAATGCGACAAGTTCCGGATTGCCCCGCCCGCGTTTGTGCCCCGGCACATCGAAAGGCACCACGCGCTGCCGCCGCAGGCGTTCCAGCGCTTCGTATAGGGGCGCTCGTTTTTGATCTTGATCGTTCATGCTTCCCTCGCAAAAAAACAGGCAATGCTTTGAAAGCACTGCCTGTAATCGACTGACCATCAGTAAGAATCAAATCTTCTTTCTCGTCCAAGTACACTTCTGGTTACGAGTAAGTATGCCTATGCAAATACTTTTACTACTCTTATTGACCGTTTCACAAGTGATGCTTTGTAAGCTTTGATTATAAAGTAATCAACTTATAAAATTTGAGCTTTTAACTCAATCAATAATGTG
>CAJFGA010000071.1 GCA_904374385.1 uncultured Clostridia bacterium
TGGTGTTCGGATAGTTCCAATTTGGTGACCCCACCGGGACTCGAACCCGGGTTACCGCCGTGAAAGGGCGATGTCTTAACCGCTTGACCATGGGGCCGTATCTATATAAACCGCGAAGCTGCGGTCATTTTTTCGAACAGACGAAAGAAAAATTCTTTACGTCTTGACGCAATGCCCGATTTTGCGGGCAACCGAAGATCGTTCGGTGAAATGTGGTAGCGGCGGTGGGATTCGAACCTACGACCTATCGGGTATGAACCGATCGCTATAACCAACTAAGCTACGCCGCCATAAAAAAGGCCCTCGTCAAGGGGGCTTCCCCAAAGAATCGGGGAATAAAAACTGCCGTCGCACGCGGGGCAGCGATATGGTTGCGGGGGCAGGATTCGAACCTGCGACCTTCGGGTTATGAGCCCGACGAGCTACCGAACTGCTCCACCCCGCGATAAACGTGCCTCTCAAAAGATGCTATATTATTTTATAGCATCTGCCGTATTTTGTCAACTGTTTTTGCGTAAGTTTTGTCCGTATTGTAAATTTTTTTATGGGCGATACATATCAAAGGGAATCCAGGATGCCGAGTGTTTCGCCCACTTTTCCTCCCGACAAAACATATTTTTTCAAATTGCGCTGCAACGTCGTCTGTTCAGGGAAATTTTCAGGCGCAAGATCTGGATCCTTAAATACCCAACGCTTATAGCTGTCGGCATTTTCATCTGTATGGAGGATGGTAAATCGCTTTTGAAAAGCGAGTATCTTGGAGGAAGGAGGCAAAACTTTTTTGAGCGCCGGAGAGAGCAGCCAAGATTCGCAGAAGACGGTTTTATCGGCATAGCCGGGGCAGTATTTTTGCAAAAAGATCTGCGCGGCCGAAATGGAAGCGCATACGCGTTCGTCCGTCAAGTTCGCATCCGAAGGGATATGCAGAGAAATCGCGGGGGCGCCGTTCAAAGATGCCAACTCGTATTCCAGTTCTCCTATGCGGAACAAGAGAAGGGAAAGCTGCCTGCCGACCCAAAAGGCGCGGTCAAAGCAGATCTTGCCGTATATCTCCCTGCATTCGCATACAAAGCGCGAAAAACACTGCATCGTCGGGATAAACACATCGTCGCCGATGTTCCTTACCGCATAGAGCTCGTGCGAGTGCAATGCGGCAGCGAGCATGACTTTGAGCATTTTCATACCGTCTTCATCGGGTTTGAGCGCTTCTGTCAGCGCCTGCACGGCGCCGTCATATGCGGCGGGCGCGCATAGGCGGACAATGTAGTCCGCTTCTGCCCGTGCCGTGAGGCCGGCTGAAACCTTGTGCAGCACGGCACAAACATCTTCCGGCATTTTGATTGCCCCGCAGAGTTGATCGAGCGTATCCCATTTCATATCTTTCGGCTCTCTCCGTCCTTGATAATGTACTTTTATTCGCATTATAACATATTGGTTTTACGTCCGTCAATCGTTCATGAAAAAAACAATGCCGCAATCAGTCCGCACATTGCGTGACTTTTTTGTAAAATATGTTATAATAAGAAGCGATCGGTATGATCATGATCGGAATAGGAGGCAGTATGATCGAATTAAATGACGGAACACTTTCGGTAAAAATCAAAGAGAGGGGCGCGGAACTGTCCAGCGTTGTGCTGGGAGGCAGGGAATATATTTGGCAAGGGGATGAAAAAATTTGGAGCGGACAGTGCCCCGTGCTCTTTCCCATATGCGGCAAACTGCGCGACGGGACATATCGGTACGGCGGCAGAACCTATTCGATGGAACTGCACGGGTTTGCGCGCGAAAAAATTTTTTCCGTAAAGCAGGTATCGCCGCAAGAGGCCGTGTTTACTATCTGTGACGATGAACAGACGCGCGCGCAATATCCTTTTTCCTTCGTCTTTTCGGTAACGTATACCCTGCAAGGCGGGGAGTTGAAGATCACCTATTCCGTATACAATCGGGGGAATGAGCCGATGTGGTTCAATTTCGGCTCGCACGAATCGTATCGCACAGAGGGGCAAGAGGGTGTATGGACGCTCGAATGGAGTGAACGGGAGGACTTGGTCCTGCGCGATCTTTCGCCCAACGGAATATCGGACAGCCACACGCTGCTGCGGGAAAATACAAAAGAGGTGTGTATCGAGCAGTCCCTTTTTGTACAGGATTCCCTCGTATTCGACGGGCTTCGTTCGCGGGAAGTGACATTAAAGTGCGAAGGGCAGCCCGCGGTACAGATTCGCTTTCCCGGATTTGATTATCTCGTCCTTTGGAAGATGCCGAACGCGCCGTATTTGAGTATCGAACCGTGGAACGGTCTGCCCGACCGCGAGAATACGAGCGGAGAGCTTTCCGAAAAGTATGGAATACGGCGTCTCGGCGGCGGCGAACTGTGCGCGATGACTCATTTCATCCGCTTTTTCGAATTTACGCCCCGGAGCGGAAAATAGAGCATTGACGGGCCGGCCTATGCTTTGGGCATAGAGGCGCGGCCAAGGAGGTCTTATTATGAAAGTCGTAACCTTGGGAGAAATCATGCTGCGTCTCACGCCGCACGGCTATAACCGGTTGGTGCAGGCGGACGATTTCGAGGCAGTATACGGCGGTGCGGAGGCAAACGTTGCGGCTGCGCTGGCAAATTGGGGAGAATACGCGGCCTTTGTGAGCAAGGTTCCCGCCCACGAGATCGGGCAGGGTGCGGTCAATGCCCTGCGCCGCTGCGGCGTGGAGACCCGCTTTTTGCTGCGCGGCGGCGAACGGCTGGGTATCTATTATGCAGAGCGCGGTGCGGACAGGCGCGCGAGCAATGTGATTTACGACAGGGCAGGCTCTGCCTTTGCGCTGTCGGCGCCCGAAGAATACGATTGGCCGCACATATTTGATGGAGCTGATTGGTTCCATTTTACCGGTATTACGCCCGCGTTGGGCAAAAATGCGGAAAAAATCGCGGAAGCGGCATGCAGAGAGGCCGCAAGGCGCGGCATCACCGTTTCCTGCGACGTCAACTATCGCAGCAAGCTGTGGGAAGAAGGGCGCGCCGGCAATGTAATGGAAAAGCTTCTCGGCTATGCCGACGTTTGCATCGTCAACGAAAATCAGGCGAAAGAACTGTTTGGGATCGAGGGAGAGGACGCGCTGCCGCGCATGGCGGAACGCTTTTCACTGCGGGCGGCGGCATTTACCTACCGCCGAACGGAAGATGCGCTCCATAACAGGATCTGGAGCGTGCTGTATGCGGGCGGGGCGGAATATACGAGCCGCAAATACGAGATGGAAATGGTGGATCGCATCGGCGGAGGAGATGCCTTTGCCGCGGGGCTGATCTATGCGCTGGGGCATCGGTACGCGCCGCAAAAAGCGGTGGATTTTGCCGAGGCCGCAAGTTGTATCAAGCATTCCGTGCCAGGAGATTTCTGCCTGTGCAGCGTAGAAGAAATCGAATCGCTCGCCGCGGGCGGCGCCTGCGGGCGGGTGAGTCGGTGAGCGCCGATTTTCGGCAAAACGGCGCGCGCAATTCTGCCGAGAAAGTTTCCCAAAACAGTTGACGAACGTTCTTGCTTTGGGATATAATAACGTTTAGAGAGGTATATTTATGATGCAATTGAACGAAAAAGCCGTCGTCTTTATTCCAGACGGCGTAAGCGAAAAAGAAGGCATTGCGCGCACGACCCATCTTGCGATCTCGGCGCATCAGGACGATATCGAATTTATGGCATATGCGCCCATTTCCGAATGCTTCGGCAAGGCGGACAAGTGGTTCGGCGGGGTCGTCGTGACGGACGGCGCCGGCAGCCCCAGAAGCGGCCTGTATGCCGACTTTACCGACGAAGACATGAAGGCGATCCGCATTACGGAACAGAAGAAAGCGGCATTCGTCGGCGAATACAGTTTTCAAATTCTTTTGGCGCATCCTTCCAAGGAGGTCAAAGACGGAAAAAATACGGCGATCGTAAAAGAGCTGGCGGATATCATCCGTGCGGCAAAGCCGAAATATCTCTATACGCATAACTTGGCGGACAAGCATGATACGCATATCGCGACGGCGCTCAAAGTGATCGCGGCGCTCCGCTCCCTCAAAGCGGAAGAGCGCCCCGAAAAGGTATTCGGCTGCGAGGTATGGAGAGATCTCGACTGGATGTGCGACGAAGAAAAGATCTTTATGGACTGCGGCGCCCATCCGAATATTGCCAAGTGCCTTTCGGGCGTGTTCGACAGCCAGATCGAGGGCGGCAAGCGCTACGAACTCGCCGCGGAGGGCAGAAGGCTCGCCAATGCGACTTTCTCGGCAAGCCATGCCTGCGACACATATACGGGGCTGAATTATGCAATGGACTTGACCCCCCTTATGGATGAAAAGACGGATATAGCCGCCTATGTTACGGGCTATATCGACCGCTTTAAGCGGGCGGTTTCGGATAAACTGGCGGAATTTTCCAAATAATAGAGTATAAGTCGGCAAAGGAGTATAGCTATGGACTACAAAAGCACTTTGATGTGGAAAGAACTGAACGAAGCGGCGGCGGTGCTGAAAACGCTTGCGGCAAAAAACGAAGCGGCGCTTGCGGCGATCGCGGCGGATGCAAAGGCGGCGCAGGTCGCTAATATCTATACGGCGGCGCGCGGCACGAGCGACCACGCAATGATTTATTTCAAGTATTTGGTGGAAAGCAAACTCGGTATGCCCGTGGCGTCGGGCGCACCCAGCGCGGTCACGATGTACGGTGCGAAGATGCGCTTCAACCATACCCTCGTCATCGGCTGCTCGCAGAGCGGTAAGGCGGCGGACGTGATGGAGATCGTCAAGGCCGGCAATGAATGCGGCGCCGTTACCGTGGCAATCACCAATGACGCGGACAGCCCGCTTGCAAAACTGGCAAAATATCATCTCTGCTGCTGTGCAGGGGAAGAGAAGAGCGTTGCGGCGACGAAGACATTCACCTGTCAGCTCTATCTGTCTCTGCTCCTTGCGGATGCGTTGGGCGCAGATCTCAATGCAAACGGCATAGGCGAGATGCTGGAAAAGGCGGCGGCTGCCGTCGACAAGACGACGGACGGCATGGCAAAGGACTTTATCGAGGCGCAGGAGTGCTTTATTCTCGCGAGGGGGCTTTCCTCGGCACTCGCCTTTGAATGCGGGCTGAAATTGCAGGAGACCTGCTATATCCGTTCCCGCGCCTACCACAGTTCCGATTTTTATCACGGCCCGATGGCGATGGTGGGCAAAGGGACGAAGGTCATTTTGTTTGCCTCCAAACATTCCCTCGTTCCCGCCATGGACGAAGTGCACCGTGCAGACTATATACAGTGCGCAAAAAAAATGGAGGAATTGGGCGCCGATCTTTACGTCATCACGGACGATGCGGATTCATTCCGGGGGATCGACGCGCATATCGAGCTCGTGCCCGGCGGCGGCAACGAGGCGGAAACGGTGTTCTGTTTTGCCTTGACGGCGCAGATGCTCGCCTGCAAGGTCAGCTGCGGCAAGGGCCTTTCCCCCGATGCGCCCCGCGCCCTTAAAAAGGTCACTGTCACCAAATAACGAACGGCAAAATTCGGCGGACATTCCCTATGCGGAATGTCCGCTTTTGCATGCAAAATTTGCGGGAGAGAAAAACTTCCGCCGAAAAGCGGAAAATATTTTTGACTTTTTTCTGTTTTTTGGTATACTTTACGGGATAAAAAACGAAATATAACATCGTAGATACGGCATTCGTCATCAACATGGGAGAGGAGGGCGTAGCGGGCAATCTCGCGCTCACCTATGCCTTCCCCATTCAGCTTTTGACGATTGCCGTCGGCGTCGGCACCGGCATCGGGATCAACGCACTGCTTTCGCGCTATCTCGGAGAAAAAAGGGCGAACAGGCCGCAAAAAAGAATATGGCGCGCGCGGACGAAGCGCGCAGCACATATTACCGCTTCCTTTCCGGGCAAAAATGGGGGGGATAAAAGGCATTACGATCTTTGCGTGGATTCTTCTGTCGGCGTGCGGCAGACGGCGGATCTCATCGTCGATTATATCCGTACGAGGCTGAGCGGTGAAGAGGGCGCCGAAGAAAGTTGTGAACAGATGTTTACATGATTGTTGATAATTTTTCTTGACCCTTAACGCAAATTGTAGAAAAACTGGTCGAATTTTGTTGAATTGTGTGTTTTTTGGGGACAACTGTGCATATTCTGTGGATAATTTTTACTAACTTTACAGACATCCGTTTAAAAACGGGCATAAAAGGGGAAATTTTTGTGGAAAATTCTTAGTTATCCACATGAATCCACAAGATTGTACACAGGGAAATGCACGGGAAAAGGATTGCCGGGACTTTGACGGGGAACTTTGGGGAAAAACGGAAGAGAAACGAATTAGGCGCGGTATTCCCTTCCTGAAGCATGAAAAAAGATTTGAGTTTTTTTTGCAAAGATGCTATAATAGGAAAAAAATTTCGGAGGAATACGAATATGGCGAAGATCACGGCGGATACGCTCATTATGGATTGCCTTAAACTCAATCCCGATTCGGCGCAGATCCTCATGTCTTACGGCATGCACTGCCTCGGCTGCGCGATGGCGCACGGCGAAACGATCGGCGAAGCGGTCAGCGTGCACGGCAAAGACCTCGACGAGCTTTTGGAAAAACTCAACGAAGGCGTGCAGGAATAATTTAAAAGA
>CAJFGA010000072.1 GCA_904374385.1 uncultured Clostridia bacterium
TCCGTCCGTTATGCTGAACATTGCCGATTTTTGCGGCATGGAAAAGCTCGCGACGCAGTATGCCGTTTCCGTGTATACCCGTTCCAACGAGATCGACGATTTGGCGGACGTGGTGGAGCGCGCCTATTATGCGCAGCGGTGGGGAACGGCTGCCGATTACGGCGAACGGCTGATGGCGCGTTCGGATTACGAGGAGTTCTGCGGCGCAAAGGATGAGTCCGTGACGCCGGGGATCGACGATTATGCGCAGTATATAGCGGGCATCGTTTCGGTGGCGCAGTATCATACCGGAGAGGGGGATGCGGCGATAGAAACTGCCTTTGCGCAGAACAGGACATCTTTTCAGGAAAACAATTCCGTCGTCACATTGGCGATGGCGGCAGTGCAGGAGGGGGATAAGGCGTTTGCCGGGCGCGTGCTCGAAGAGATGCGCACCGTAGGCGAAAGCGTCATATTTGAAGGGGCCGAGGCGGAAAACTTTGAAGGTTTGCTCACCGTCCTCGAAAGTTTTTGCGCGCAGTGATCTACCGCGCGCTTTTCGATACGTTTTTATTTTTACTCGAAATAGATAAAATCAGGAAAGGAGAATGCTTATGAACAAAATCTTGAAAGAAGGCCTGACTTTTGACGACGTACTGCTCATTCCTTCGGCTTCCGACGTGTTGCCGAGCGGCGTCGATCTGCACACCTGCCTGACCGACGATCTGCGGCTGAATATCCCCCTCATGAGCTCGGCGATGGATACCGTCACCGAGAGCAAGCTCGCGATCGCGCTGGCGAGAGAAGGGGGCATAGGGATCATCCATAAAAATATGACCATCGAAGAACAGGCTTCGCAGGTGGACAAGGTAAAGAGAAGCGAACACGGGGTCATCACCGATCCTTTCTTCCTTTCCCCCGAAAATTCCGTGCGCGAGGCAGTCGCGCTGATGGAGCGGTACAAGATCAGCGGCGTGCCCATCACCAAAAACGGCAAACTCGTCGGCATCCTCACCAACCGCGACCTTCGCTTCGAATCCAATTACGATCAACCCATCGATAACGTGATGACCAAGAAAAATCTCGTCACCGCGCCCGTCGGTACATCGCTCGAAGACGCGCAGAAGATTCTCGGCAAACACAGGATCGAAAAGCTGCCCATCGTCGACGAAGAGGGGTATTTGAAAGGGCTGATCACCATCAAAGATATCGAAAAGAGCATCCAATATCCTAACTCTGCGCGCGATAAAAACGGCAGGCTGTTGGCGGGAGCTGCGGTCGGGCGCGCGCCCGACACGATGGAGCGCATCGCGGCGCTCGTTTCGGCGAAGGTGGACGTGATCACCGTCGATACGGCGCACGGGCATCAGCAGGGCGTTTTGGAGGAAGTTGCGCAGATCAAGGCGAAGTATCCCAATCTTCCCGTCATTGCGGGCAACGTGGCGACGGCGGAGGGAACGAAAGCTCTCATCGATGCGGGCGCGGACGTCGTAAAAGTAGGCATCGGCCCCGGTTCGATCTGCACCACGCGCATCGTGGCGGGCATCGGCATGCCGCAGCTTACGGCGATTATGGACTGCGCGGAGCAGGCGGACAAGATGGGCAAGCGCATCATTGCGGACGGCGGCATCAAATACAGCGGCGACATCGTCAAGGCACTCGGCGCGGGCGCTTCCGTCGTCATGATCGGCAGCCTGTTCGCGGGCACTTTGGAAAGCCCGGGCGAAATCGAAATTTACCAGGGCAGGAATTTTAAAGTATATAGGGGCATGGGATCGCTCGGCGCAATGGCGGCGGGCGGCAACGACCGTTACTTCCAGGAAGGTTCGAGAAAGTTCGTGCCCGAAGGGGTGGAGGGCCGCGTGCCTTACAGGGGCAAACTTGCGGACATCGTGTACCAGATGCTCGGCGGTCTGCGCGCAGGTATGGGATACTGCGGCATGCATACGATTGACGAGATGCGCAAAAATGCGCACTTCGTGCGCATTACCAACGCTTCCCTCATCGAGAGCCACCCGCACGATATTTCCATTACGAAGGAGTCCCCCAACTACAGCCCGCGGGGCCTGTAAAATCAGCAACACCTTGTATGTACCGCTCTTTATGCGGTACATTCTTTCATAAGGGGGAGCCGCGGGAGACGGCTTCCCTTCCCACATTTTTACGGAGAAAAACATGAAGCACGAAAAAGTTTTGGTATTGGATTTCGGCGGACAGTATAATCAGCTCATTGCGCGGCGCGTGCGCGAGCTGGGTGTGTACTGCGACCTTCTGCCCTATGATATGGGCATGGAAAGGATCAGAGAGTACGCGCCCATCGGCATCATTTTTACGGGCGGGCCGAACAGCGTGTATGAAGCGGGCGCGCCGGACGTGGATGCACAGATCTTTGCGCTCGGCATCCCGGTGTTGGGTATTTGCTACGGCTGCCAGCTGATCGCGCATAAATTGGGAGGAAAGGTGGCGCACGCCGATACGCGCGAGTACGGTAAGAGCGAGATCGAATATAAAGATAGCGTCCTGTACGAGGGCGTAACGAAAAAGAATATTTGCTGGATGAGCCACACCGACTATGTAAGCGAAGTGCCCGAAGGATTCCGCGTGACGGCAACGACGAAAACTTGCCCCGCGGCGGGGTTCGAAAATGCGGAAAGAAAAATTTACGGCATCCAGTTCCATACCGAAGTGCACCATACCGCGGAGGGGGAAAAGATCTTGCGCAATTTTCTCTACGGCGTGTGCGGCGCGAAGGGCGATTGGACGATGGAGAACTTCGTCGAAGAACAGGTCGCTTCGCTCAAGAAGAAACTTGCCGGCAAAAAGGTGCTGTGCGCCATGAGCGGCGGGGTCGACAGCGCCGTCGCGGCGACGCTCGTACACCGTGCGGCGGGGGATAACCTGACATGCGTATTCGTCGACCACGGGCTTTTGCGCAAGGGAGAGGCGGATGAAGTCGTTTCCGTATTCCGCGACGGGCTGGGCATGAATCTCGTCAAAGCGGACGCGCGCGAACTGTTCCTTTCCAAATTGCAGGGAGTTGCGGATCCGGAAAAGAAGCGCAAGATCATTGGCGAAGAATTTATAAAAGTGTTTGAAAAAGAGGCGAAGCAGATCGGCGCGGTCGATTTTTTGGTGCAGGGCACCATTTATCCCGACGTCATAGAGAGCGGCAAAGGGGCTTCTGCCGTCATCAAAAGCCATCACAATGTGGGCGGGCTTCCGTCCGTCGTCGATTTTAAAGAGATCGTCGAGCCGCTGCGCGATCTGTTTAAGGACGAAGTGCGCAAGGTGGGAACAGAACTCGGCCTGCCCGATTCGGTCGTGCAGCGCCAGCCCTTCCCGGGACCGGGCCTCGCTATCCGCATCATGGGCGAGGTGACGGAAGAGAAATTGAAGACGCTGCGCGACGCGGATTATATTCTGCGCGAAGAGATCGCCAAGGCGGGCTTAGACAGGCATATCTGGCAGTACTTTGCGGTCATAACCTCCACTGATACGGTTGGGGTGATGGGAGATGCGAGGACGTATGAGCCGGTCATTGCCCTGCGTGCCGTGACGAGCGTGGATGCGATGACGGCGGATTGGGCGCGCATACCGTATGACGTGCTGGAAAAAATTTCCAGCCGCATCATCAACGAGGTAGAACACGCCAACCGCATCGTGTATGACGTCACCTCCAAACCGCCCGCAACCATCGAGTGGGAATGAGTAAAAATTTATAACCAGGCATCAGGAGGTCGAAATGCGCGGGAAGGGAGTGAAAATAGGCGCTTGTATATTGGCCGACGATATGGATCGCATGGTCCGCTTCTACAGAGATACATTAGGATTTCAGACGCAATGGACAGAGGGAAACTTTGCGGAATTTGAGACGGCGAGCGGAGAATTGTCCTTTTTTATGTACAGCAGAAAGGCGTTTGCCGAAGCGATCAAAGAGAGTTATGTCCCGCCCAAGGGCATCAACCAGACGTTTGAAATTGCACTGTGGCTTCCGCGCTTTGCCGATGTGGATGAAGAGTATGCGCGCTTGTCAAAATGGGAGGGGCTGCGGTTTCCGACGGGGGCTCCCATAACCTATCCTTTCGGTATCCGCAATTTTTATGTCGCCGATCCCGAAGGCAATCTTCTTGAAATCGGAAGTATGCGCGAAGAGTAAATCCGAAATGAGGAGCGGGCGGCGGATATAGGACGCCGCGATACCGACCATGAAGATCGCACTTTTGCAGATACTGCCCGCGGGCAGTGAAGAGGGAAACAAAATAAAGGGGTCAGAATACTGCCGCCGCGCAAAGGCGGCGGGCGCGGACGTTGCGCTGTTTCCGGAAATGTGGAACTGCGGGTACCGTATCCCGCAGGATCTAGCCGAGCTGAATAGGCTTGCCGTGCCGGCGGACGGCGGTTTTGTGCGCACGTTTGCAGGGTTGGCGTGCGAATTGGAAATGGCGATCGGCATTACTTTTTTGGAAGAATCCGCGCCCGCGCCGAAAAATTCTTTCTGTCTGTTTGACCGTTTTGGGCGGGATGTGTTGCGCTATTCCAAGGTGCACACCTGCGATTTCGGAGAAGAAAGGGTGCTTTCGTCCGGCAGCGATTTTTATGTGTGCGATCTGGATACGGCAGAAGGACCGGTAAAGGTCGGCGCCATGATCTGCTTTGACAGAGAATTTCCGGAAAGCGCGCGTATTCTGATGCTGAAAGGTGCGGAAGTGATACTTGCACCCAATGCCTGCCCGATGGAGATCAACAGGCTTGCGGCGCTTCGTTCCCGGGCGTATGAGAACATGCTGGCAGTCGCGACCTGCAATTACCCTTTGGGACAGCCGGACTGCAACGGGCATTCGACCGTCTTTGACGGTATAGCGTGGCTGAGCGATGCGCCCGAATCGCGGGATATGTGCGTTCTGGAAGCGCCCGAAGAGGAAGGTATTTACCTTACGAAGATCGATATAAGCATGCTCCGCGAATATCGGCGCGGCGAAGTGATGGGCAACGCATACCGCCGCCCTGAAAAATATGGTCTGCTCGTTTCGGAGAAGATCGAAGCGCCGTTTATACGGACAGATAGGAAAAGATAGGCTGTACGTTGGATAGACGAATTTTTGTGCGATCAATACAGATAAAAAAGATTCGGGCGGAGATTGCGGGAGAGTAAAGCGCGTTTTTGCCCGTCTATCTATAATAATTACGGAGGAATGTCTATGGAAAGCAACAAGCGCCCGGATAATATGGCGCGCATTACGACAAAGGAGCTTGCGGACAAGTTCATCGAAGAACAGGTCGCGCAGGTCGAAAAGCAGGTCGGGAACAAGAAAGTTTTGCTCGCGCTGTCGGGCGGGGTGGATTCGTCCGTCGTGGCGGCGCTCCTCATCAAGGCGATCGGCAAAAACCTCGTTTGCGTACACGTCAATCACGGGCTTTTGCGCAAAGGGGAACCCGAACAGGTCGTGGAAGTGTTCAGAAATCAGATGAATGCCAATCTCATCTATGTGGATGCGGTGGATCGGTTTTTGGATAAACTTGCGGGGGTTGCAGACCCGGAAAAGAAGCGCAAGATCATCGGCGCCGAATTTATCCGCGTCTTTGAGGAAGAAGCGAGAAAGCAGGACGGCATCGAATTTTTGGCGCAGGGCACCATTTATCCAGACATTCTGGAGAGCGGTCCCGTCAAGGCGCATCACAATGTGGGCGGGCTTCCCGACGACTTGCAGTTCGAGTTGGTCGAGCCGCTCAAATTCCTGTTTAAAGACGAGGTGCGCGTGGTGGGCAAGGCGCTCGGCCTGCCCGACGGCATGGTGTATCGCCAGCCCTTTCCCGGCCCCGGGTTGGGGGTCAGGTGTCTCGGCGCGATCACGCGCGATCGTTTGGAATGTGTGCGCGAATCGGACGCCATTTTGCGCGAGGAATTTGCCAAAAACGGGCTGGAGGGCAAGGTCTGGCAGTATTTCACCGTCGTGCCCGATTTTAAATCGGTGGGCGTGAAGGAAGGAAAGCGTACCTTCGAATATCCGGTTATCATCCGTGCGGTCAATACCGTTGACGCAATGACGGCGACCGTAGAGGACGTGCCTTTCGCGCTGTTGCAGCATATCACCGACCGTATTACGAAGGAAGTAAAGGGCGTCAACCGCGTTTTGTACGACTTGACACCCAAGCCCTGCGGCACGATCGAGTGGGAATAATTTTAAATTTGTGACGGGAAGGCATGCCGTATGATGGACGAAGAAGATAAAATAAAAGCGGGGATATTATTCTGCCCCGCAGACCCGAAACTGAAAGCCATCAAGCTGAAAACGCATAATCTGAATCTGGAATACAACAAGACCTGTGAGGACGAATCGGAAAAGCGGGCGGAGATACTTTCCGAAATGATCGGCGCGTTCGGCGAAGGGGGATTCATCCAGGGACCTATTGCCTTCCATTACGGAAAGCATACAAAAATCGGGAAAAACTTTTTCGCGAATTTTAATT
>CAJFGA010000073.1 GCA_904374385.1 uncultured Clostridia bacterium
TGCCGATGCGCAAAAATAAAGGCTTCCCCTTGGGGGGAAGCTGTCACCGAAGGTGACTGATGAGGGGTTTGTGTAAAAGAATTTATAATGGCGGGAATTATGAATGCCCCCTCATCCGACCGCTGCGCGTCCACCTTCCCCCGAGGGGGAAGGCAGGAATACGCCCCGTTTACGGGCAGCAAGTAACAAATGCAAAGACTGGCAGGTCGTCATAAGTGCGGCTTGCGCGCCGCTGGCAGTATGAAGGCAGGCTGCCCGAAAATGAAAATCCACCGGGCTATGCCGGCGGATATTTATTATAGGAACGCTTTCTATTCGGCATTATAAACGGTAAACGTAGTATATAAAATATAGGAAATAAGGAACTCCCCCGTATTGCTTACGATCCTATATTCCACGCGGTATACGCCGCTGCGGAAAAAGGTAAGTTCGTTGTCCTTGATCAGCATGCTTTGGCGGATATCGGTGTTGCTCAAAGGTTCGTCTAAAAAGTAAATTTCCGCTTCGCGGTAGATCGCAAAGATAAATGCAATCAAATTCTTTTGCCCCAAAGAAAACTGCGAATAACGCTTGTTCAGGGGAAAGCCCTGTCCGCCGAGCATCGCTTTTGCCTTTTTCGCGTCGAAATCGTCAAAGAGCGCCGCGTGCATTTCCAATATGTCTTTGAGCCGTTCAAAGCCTGCAAACGTTTCCGCTTTGGAAAGGTAAGAAAATATTGTTTTGTCGGGCAGGTACTCTTCGCGCCTGTCGTTGGAAACCAGTCCTGTAAGGCAGTCGAACAGGGTGGTCTTCCCTGCGCCGTTTTTTCCGAATATGCCTACAATCTCCCCGTAGGAAACGCAAAGATCTGCCCCGCCCAAAACTTGCTTTTTTCCGTACGCTTTACAGATTTCGTGCGCTTCAAATGTTTTTCCCATCGATGATCTCCTCAATTTGCTTCTTCGAAAGCCCCAGTGCCTTTGCCGTGCGCAGGAACTCGTCTGCCGCCGCCGAAAGGAACGCCTGTTTTTCCCTCTCAATGAGTGCTCCGTCCCGCGTGACAAACTTTCCGTTCGTGCTGTCGGTAAATATCAGCCCGCTCTGCTCTAACGCGTCGTAAGTCTGCACGATCGTCTTTGCGTTTACCTGCATCTGCGCGGCAAATTCGCGGATAGACGGCAGTTTATACCCGGGGAAGTATTCGCCCCCGAATATTTTCAGCAGAACGATTTCTTTGATTTGCTGATAGATCGGTTTGGTATCCAAAAACATCATCTTGCTGTACCGCCTTTAGGGTACAATAAGCATAGCACGGAACGTGCGCCTTGTCGAGGGAAAAAACGGAAAAAATTTTTATATACAAAAAAACGGCGGGTAGCCCGCCGTTTCGTTTGTTTTTTCATAAAAACACGCACCCCCGAAAAGGGGGGGATGCATGCTGTCAATCGATCTGCAAATAGAATGCTTTCAGATAATTTGTCTCTTCGGCCGTCAATAGGGCGGGATGGTCTGGCGCCTGTACCCTGACTTCCAGGAACTTTACCCGCCGTCCGCTCGCGCGCGCCGCCTCTGCCACCGCCCTTTCAAAGAGGGGCAGGGTCATATAGTGCGAGCATGAACAGGTCAAAAGATAGCCGCCGCTCTTGACCAGCTTCATCGCGTTCAGATTGACGTCGCGGTAGCCGCGCGCCGCATCCTTCACCTCTGCCGCGCTCTTGCAAAAGGCGGGCGGATCCAAAATCACAAAGTCGAATGTTCTGTCCTCTTCGCGGAATTTCCGCAGCGCGTCAAAGGCATCCGCACAGTAGGTGTGTATGTTGGCAAAACCGTTGAGGGCAGCGTTTTCGCGCACGTTTTCGAGGGCAAATTCGGAAATATCGACCGCCGTCACCTCTTTTGCCACGGTCGCCGCATTCAGCGAAAATCCGCCGCTGTTGCAAAAGCAATCCAACACCGTTCCGCCTCGGGCGTATCTGCGGCAGGCGAGCCTGTTCTCTTTTTGATCCAAAAAGTAACCCGTTTTCTGCCCTCGTTTGACGTCTACCGCCATGCGCAGCCCGTTTTCCTCGATGAATATCTTATCGGGCACCTCACCGAACAGGGTCTCGCTCTGCAGGGGAAGCCCTTCCTTTTTGCGCACCGCCGCATCCCCGCGCAGATAGATGCCCTTGGGTGAAAACAGTTCCGAAAGGCATTCTGCGATCATTTTTTTCCGCTGATCGATGCCGAGAGAAAGGCATTCCATGACCAAATAATCGCCGTAGCGGTCGATGATGAGGGCGGGCAGATCGTCCGCTTCGGCAAAAACCATTCGGTAACAGCGGTCTGACAGCAGTTTTTTGCGCGCCGTGTCCGCCGCGGCGATCCGTTTCATGTAAAGCGCCTCGCCGTCCTCCTCCTTCCCGCGGATAAAAATACGCACGAGTATTTTGGAAAGGTGATTGATATACCCTTTGCCGATGAACCGCCCGTCGTGCGCGCGCACTTCGGCGAGTGCGCCGTTTTTGTCTTTTCCTTCTATCTTCAGCACTTCGTTGGCATAAACCCAGCTGTGCCCGCCGAGGATGCGCTTTTCTTCTCCCTTTTTCAGATATACCGTATAGGGCATGGTCGTTTTGCCGTCCTGTTTTTTTTCTAAAATTATAGCAGAAAGGCGCGCCAAAAGCAACTGCCGCACGCGCGAAGCGAAACATAGGCTTGACAAAGTTGTATAAATCTTGTAAAATTGGCTTAGTGAGGAAAAATAGATGTTTCGGTCTTATTCCGCCGTCGGCAGAATAAAATATTAGACGGGGGCGCGCAATGTTGGCGGAAGAAATCAAAAATTACAGCGTAACACAGCTCGAGGGATTGGCTCAGACGCTGCGGCAGGAGATCGTCGAAGAGGTCAAAGGCTGCGGCGGGCATCTCTCGTCCAACCTCGGCGCGGTCGAACTGATCCTCGCCCTGCATAAAGTGTTCGATTTTCCGAAAGACAAGCTTATTTTCGACGTAGGGCATCAGTGTTATGCGCACAAGCTCTTGACGGGCAGAGACCTCTCTTCCCTTCGCCAGCGCGGGGGAACGAGCGGCTTTCCCGACCCGGAAGAGAGCGAATACGACGCCTTTGCCGCCGGGCACAGCGGTACGAGCATTGCACTCGGCATCGGCTACTGCGAGGCGCGCGATCAAAAGGGCGGGCAGGAAAAGGTGGTCAGCCTGATCGGCGACGCTTCGCTCGGCAACGGCGTCGCGCTCGAAAGCGTCTTTTCCTCCGAACAAAAGCCGAATAATTTTGTCGTCGTTCTAAACGATAACGGCATGTCGATCGGCAAAAACAACTCGGCGCTCTATCGGGCGATCTCTAAGGCGACCGCAAAAAAGCGCTACCGCCGCTTCAATTCGTTTTTATCAAAAACCTTTAAGGAAACGAGCGCTTTCGGCAGGTCGCTGCGCAAAATAAAGTACAGCGTCAAGGGCTGGCTGAACAAAAATTACTTTTTCGAGCGGTGCGGGTTCAAATATGTCGGCCCCGTCGACGGGCACGACCTTTCCGAACTCTGCGCCGTGCTGCAGAATATCCGCGCCATCGAAGATCCCGTCTTTTTGCATGTGGTCACACAAAAGGGCAAGGGATATACGGCGGCGGAAGAAGATCCCGTCCGCTACCACGGCGTGGGCAAAAATTTCGGCGAAAGCGAAAATACCTTTGCCGACGCGCTCGGCGGCATTCTCTCCGCGCGCGCCGAAAAGGACGGCAGGCTCGTCGCGGTCACCGCGGCGATGACGGACGGCGTCGGGCTTTCCGGCTTTGCCGAAAAATGCCCCGGCCGCGTTTTTGACGCGGGCATCTGCGAAAGTTACGCCGTCGCAATGGCGGCGGGCATGGCAAAGGGGGGGCTTCGCCCCGTCGTCTGCCTGTATTCCACCTTTTTGCAGCGCGCATACGATCAGATCGTGCAGGACGTATGCCTTTCCTCGCTGCCCGTGCTGTTCTGCGTAGACAGGGCGGGGCTGGTCGGCGGAGACGGAAAGACGCACCAGGGGCTGTTCGATGTAGCCCTTTTGCGCGGCATACCGGGGCTGGACGTGTATGCCCCCAAAGACGCCGCCGAATTTGCCGACATCTTCGATTACGCCTATGCAAAGGGCGTTCCCGCGGCGATCCGTTGCCCCAACGGCCGAATCCCTCCGCTCGGCGGCGGCACGCGTATAGCGGACGATCGCCTGTGGGAAGTCCTTTCGGAAGGGGAAGACGGAGTCGTGCTCGCTTCGGGCGCGCGCGCCGTCGCGCGGGCGTTGGAAGCGGAAAAATTATGGGCGCCCCTGCGCGTCACCGTCGTCAACTGCCGCACCGTGAAACCGCTCGACGGAGCATTGCTCGAAAAATTTGCAAGTAAGCCGCTCGTCGCCTTTGAAGAGGGCTACGCTTCGGGCGGGTTCGGCGCCGCCGTGGCGGAATTCTATGCGCAAAGGGGGATATCCGTCCGCCTGCAGATCGTGGGGGCGGAAAATAAATTCGTGCCGCATGCCACTGCCCTCGAACAGGCGGAAGCCTTGCACCTGACCGCCTATGATCTCGCCGCCGCCGTCAAAAAAATGTGCGCACACCGTTAAGGAGCTTTATATGCAGGAAAACAGAGAGCCGCAGGAAGAAACGCAGGCCCCTTCTTCCGAAGGGCAGGCGCCGCAGGAAGACCGCCTCGACGCGGAAAGCCTCCGCTATAAAAACGGAAAAGAGGTCGCCAAAAGCGGCCTTTTGGGCGTCTTTATCGGGCTTGCGGTCATTGTGCCCGGCATCAGCGGGTCGACCGTCGCCATCATCTTTAAGCTGTACCGTAAGCTCATCTTTGCCATAGGCAATCTCTTCAATAAATTTAAGCGGTGCGCCGCTTTTTTGGTGCCCGTCGTCCTCGGCATCGCCGTCGGCTTCGTCGTCGGTTTTTTTGCGGTACAAAATTTGCTCGCCGTTGCGCCCTTTGCGGTCATCGCGCTGTTTGCGGGGCTGATGTGCGGCGCGTTCCCCGCCGTCAAAGATGAGATCAAGGGGGAAAAGAAGAGCGCCGGACGCATCCTGTTGTTTGCCGTCGGCCTCGCCGTGCCGATCGCCGTCGCGCTCGTGTCTACCCTGTGCGTATCGGGCGGGCGCACGCTGGAAAACCTGTCGTGGTATCATTACCTGCTGTTTGTCGTGCTCGGCTATATCGTCGCCGTCACGCAGATCGTGCCCGGGCTTTCCGCCACCGCCATTTTGATGGTGTTCGGCTACTTTACGCCGCTGATGGAGTCGGTGCACCTCTCCTATTGGCAGCAGAATCCGCAGATTTTTTTGGTGTACCTGTGCCTCGTCGCCGGCTTTGCCGTCGGGCTCTTTACTTTCTCTAAGGCGCTCGACAAAATTTTTGAAAAAAAGCGCGCTTCGGCATTCTTTCTCATCACGGGGCTGTCGCTCGGCTCGCTCGTCACCATGTTTTTCAACCCCGACGTGTACGCCGTATATCAAAGCTGGGCAGGCGGCGCGCCGTTTGCCGCCGATCTAAGCGTCGGTATCATCCTGTTTGCCGCAGGGGTCATTGCGGCCTACCTGTTCGTGCGGTACGAACGAAAAAAGCAATAAATTGCATAAATAAAAAGCTCCTTGTACAGGGGCTTTTTTTGTTTTAAATTGTTTTGCGCCTTCCCCCGAACGGAGGAAGGCGTTTTGTATTAATTTTGCAAGCAATTGCCGGCAGGCGCGCGGGCGAAAGGGGAAACGTTCCCCTACAGAAGGATGCGATCATAAAAAAATTTGTATAATTTCTTTTTTACGCGCGCATTTTATAATATGGAAAGGATGTTTAAAAACGAGCAATATATTTATTACAATTTTATGACAATTTATACGATAATTTTTTACAAGTAGGCACTATAATAAAAGCACAAAATATGAAGGAGACAGAAACAAAATGAAGAAGGTACTTTTGGCTATCGCAAGCGTCGTTATGGCTTGCGGCATCGGTTTCGCGGCAGTCGGCTGCGGTTCGGACGGAGATATTACGGTTGTCAGCCGTACGGAAGGCTCGGGCACGCGCGACGCCTTTATGGAACTTATCGGACTTGAAGACGATCAGCTTTTTGAAGATTCATCTCTTCAGCAGGAAACGCAGAACGTCATCACGACGGTTTCCGGCAACGAAAAGGCGATCGGTTATATTTCTCTCGGTTCTTTGAACAGCTCCGTTAAAGCGATTAATGTGGGCGGCGTAGAAG
>CAJFGA010000074.1 GCA_904374385.1 uncultured Clostridia bacterium
GGAAGGGGGACCGCTTGCGGTGGATGAGGGGAAGGAACAACGCGGCAGACAAGGCCGGCTTCATCTCGCCTCGCCGCCTTCCATGAGATACCCCCTGACCTCAGAACTCCTCATCCCCCTCGCCGAGTGAGGAAAGCGCCTCTTTTGCCGTTTCGTAATCGAATCCCCTGCTCATCAGATGACGGTACGCCTTCGATAAATTCTCCTTGGTAAATTCTTTGCCGCGCATATATTTTTTCAGCGCCGCAGCGGCCGCCTCTGCCTCCCCGCTCAACTCAGAGAGCGCAGCCTGTATGCTCTCTTCCCGCGCCCCCCGCCTTTTCAGTTCATAGGCGATAAGCCGTGGGCCCTTTGTCTTGCCCGCGGATGCGGCATACTGCCGGCAATATTCTTCATCGTCTAAAAAGCCGTATTCCTTCAGCTTTTCCGCCGCGTAGTCCGCGACCGCCTCCACATATCCCTTCTTTTTAAGAAAATCGCGTATGTCCTTCTCCGTCTTCATCGAATGGGTCAAGTGAGTCATCGCCTTGTCCAGCGCCTGCGACTTTTCGTTCTCCAGCTGGATCTCGTCCAGTTTACTCAGTTCGATTTGATCCCCCACCTTCAAGCGGTGTTTGACGGCCGTTTCCAATTTCAAGCCGCAGTAAAACCTGCCGTCCACATAAACGCTGCATCTGTCTTTATCTTTGACCTGCGGCGCGATATCGGTAATTTCAGGCATACGTCCCCCTTTTTATGCGGATCCCGCACCCCTGTTCGGGTGCGGGATCCGTTCACAGCCGCTCATTCCGCGACAATAAAATCGATTTTGCCGGCAAGCTGTGCGGGATAAAACTCTTTGAGTTTCTCCCCAGCTTTTTTCAGAAAGTCATCTCCGCAATGGCGGAACACAAAGCGGACGGGATCCCGCTCCGTCTCGAATCCGAAATCGAAGGAGGTATCCGCATCGATGCAGATACGGTTCAGCCCTTTGCGGATGAGCAGTTTCATCCAATCCCGATCCTCGCTGTCTTCCCCGTCCTCTGCAAGGATGGTCAAATACAGGTCGGCGCGCTCTTCAAATTCCTTCCAAAACCTCTGTACGTCTTTATCCCTGATCTTTTTCGGGAACAACTTATCCAACAGACTCAAAGCTTTACGACCCACCCGAACTTATCTTCCAAACGGCCTGTCTGAATGCCCGTGATCGTATCGTACAGCCATTTTGTGATCTCGCCCATTTTGCCGCCGTTGACGACATAATCGACGCCCTTATATTCCATCATGCCCACGGGAGAAATGACCGCGGCCGTACCCGTGCCGAATGCCTCGTTCAGCGTTCCCTTCTTCTGCGCCTCGATCACTTCGTCGATGGAAACGCGGCGCTCGCTCACTTTATAGCCGTGCGCCCGCAGCAGCTCGATGCTGCTCTTGCGCGTAATGCCGGGCAAAATGGATCCGACGAGTGCCGGCGTGACGACTTCTCCGTCGATGACGAAGAACATATTCATCGAACCGACCTCTTCCACATATTTCTTTTCGTTCGCGTCCAGCCAAAGAACTTGGTCGAAGCCCTTCTTCTCCGCTTCTTCCCCCGCCTTCAAAGACACGGCGTAGTTGGCGATGCACTTAGACTCGCCCGTACCGCCCACGGTCGCGCGGGTGTAATAATCTTCTACCAGCAGCCGCGTAGGCGCCAAACCGTGCGCGTAATAACTGCCCACGGGCGAAAGGATGATGAAGAACAGATATTCCGAGCTCGCATGTACGCCCAGCATCACGTTTGTCGCGATGATGGAGGGGCGGATATACAGCGCCGTGCCTGGCGCCGTCGGGATCCAATCTTTCTCCAATTTCAAAAGTTCGAACAGCCCGTCGAGCGCAACTTTTTCATCGATCTGCGGGATGCACATCCGGTCGGCGGAACGGTTCATGCGCTTGAAGTTCTCTTCGGGGCGGAATACGCGCACCTCTCCCTTCTCATTCTTAAACGCCTTCAATCCCTCGAAAATGCCCTGCGCATAGTGGAATACGGTCGTCGCAAGATCGAACGGAACGGGTCCGTACGGCTGGATGACCGGCTCTTCCCACTTGCCGTCCTTATACTTCATCGTCAGCATATAATCGGTGAAGATCTTGCCGAAGCCGAGCTTACTCTGGTCGGCGGGCTTTTCCTTGAGTTTTTCCGCTTTGATGATTTTCATGATCACACTTCCTTATATTCGGGCGCCGCGCGCCCATTTTTCTTCTGTATTATAGCACACCCTTCCGCATTTGTAAACAATTTACAAAACAGATAATATGAATCAAAACCATCGATTTCATCGATCGCCAGTCCTCAATATTTGATGCTGCCGCATATAAAGTCGACCGCGTCGATCTGCCGGCGCACTGCAGAAAGTTCCCTGTTCAGCTTTTCTTCCCGCATCGCATCGACCTCCTGTATCGCCTGCTCGGCGCGCTTTTCCATCTTTTTGCGGCGGGCGTCCATTGCGAAAAATACCGCCGTCAATATAAAAAAGACAAAAAACGATGCGAGGATCCCGATCGCCGCGCCGCTGAAGCCTTGCAGCGGTACGACAATAAAGACCGCAAAAAAAAGCAGAAACATGAGAATGACCGAGCAAAGCGCCGCCCTCTGCCAGACGTTCCCTTTCTTTTTCGCCTTCGTCCCCTGCCGTTCTGCATGGACCGACTGCAAGTCGCGCTGCAATGCCTCCTCTCGTTGCGCGAGTTCCGCACGCAGCTTTCCCAACTTCGGCAGATATGCCGAAGCCAGCGCCGCGCGCCTCTGCCCGTCCGCCCCGGAAAGCGCCGCGCCCGCATGTTCTTCCTCTTCTTGCCCGTAATCGGAAAAATCGCTCAGATCGCGCGTCCGTGCAAGTACGAAGCCGAAATGCGCCCGCCAATCATTTCTGATCGCCAAGCTCAGCTTCCACAGCGAGGCAGAAAGCGCCCACTTTTTTTCTTCAAGCGCCTCCTGTGCCCGCAGCATGAGCTGCTTTCGCTTCTCCTCCCGCGCCGAACCGCTCTTCTCTTCGGACGGCTCCTCCTCTCTTGCGGCGATCCTTTGTGCAGCCCCTTCGCCGGAATCTTGCGGATGTTCCTCAGCCGTTTGCCGCACGGGCTCTTCCCGCGGCAATGTCTCCTTACTTTCGGCGTTCTCCTCCCGCATCATCTCCGGCTGCCCCTCCGGCGAGGGGGCCTTATCCGGCGGAACGGCCGCCTCTTCACGATCTTTCGGCGCTTCGCCGGCGGGTATATCCTGCCCGTCGAGAAAGTTCTGCCGCGCGCGGGCCACCTCGATGAACGACAAGCAGCCGGGGCAGATATCCGAACGCACGCCCTCTTCCGCGAGAAAAACGCGCCCGCACCGATAACACTTGATCTCTCTTTTCATATTGTCACCTTACGGAGCGACTGCAAAGGGAAACCAATAAGAAGCCCCCTCTTTGACGGCCGCTCTGCCCGCCATGCGGTCGGTGAGCGCCGCACAAAACGCTTCCGCCTTTTCCGCCTCTACCGCGACGGTGACGGTCACGCGGTCGGTATAGTCCGTCCCCTTTACGTCGGCATCACCATGCTCCAAAAATTTTTTGAGCGCATCGAAATGTTCGTATCCTACGGAAACGATGATCTCCCTGCACATCGTATAGGCGCGGATATCCGCCCCCGCGAGCGCTTCCGCGGCCGTGCCCGCATAGGCGCGCACCAGTCCGCCCGCGCCCAGTTTGATACCGCCGAAATAGCGCGTGACGACCACCGCAGTCTCGAAAAGTTTTTTATTCTTGAGCACGTCTAAAATGGGCATGCCCGCCGTGCCCTGCGGCTCTCCGTCGTCGGAAAAGCGCAAGAGATTGCCCGCCTTGTCCGCCACGAACGCATAGCAGTTATGGGTAGCGAGCGAATGTTCGGCGCGTATCTTTGCAACGAACGCTTTCCCCTCCTCCTCGCCGGAAACATGCGCGCAATTTGCGATAAAACGGGAACGCTCGATCACTTTTTCGTAAGTTGTCGCCGCATATACGGAAAGATAGCTTTTCATGGTTCTAAAATTTCCCGCAGGAGCAAAAGCCGCACTTTTTTACGCGGGCCAAATACTTATTTCTTGAATAAAACCCTAATATGCACTTTCTTGCCCTTGTGCAGCACTAATTCGCCCTTTTCTTTCGCCGCGGCAGGGATCGCCGCATTCACGTCGTCCACCTTATCCTCATCGATCTTGACGCCGCCGCCCTCGATCAGTCTCCTCGCTTCGCTCTTCGATTTCGCCGCGCCGGCAAGCACCAAAACGTCGCATACGCTTTCGGTCTCCGCGGGGATCTCGGCAGTGGGCATATTTTCCGCATCGCCGCCGAACGCCGCCTTCGCCTTGCTTTCGGCGTCCTTCGCCTTCTCTTCCCCGTGCACCATTTTGGTAAGTTCGAAGGCGAGGCGCTCCTTCGCCGCGTTGATGCGCTCGTCCTGATGCGCGCACAGCTCGGCGATCTCCTCCAGGGGCAAAAATGTCAAAAGTTTCAGGCACTTTTCGACGTCCGCGTCGTTCACGTTTCTCCAATATTGATAAAATTCGTAAGGGCTCGTCTTGTTCTCGTCCAGCCATACGGCGCCCTTTGCCGTTTTACCCATTTTACGGCCGTCCGAAGTGGTGAGAAGCGTGAACGTCATCGCGAACGCGGGCTGCTGCTCTTTGCGGCGGATTAGATCTGCCCCCGCCAAGATATTGCTCCACTGGTCGTCGCCGCCCAGTTCGAGCTTGCAGCCATATTTCTTATACAGTACGAGGAAGTCGTACGCCTGCATAAGCATATAATTAAATTCAAAGAAGGAAAGCCCCCTCTCGTAGCGCGATTTGAAGCACTCCGCAGAAAGCATCTTATTGACGGAAAAATGTACGCCGATCTCCCGCAAAAAGTCAATATAGTTTAGGTTCAAAAGCCAATCGGCATTGTTGACCATGATCGCGCCGTTTTCGCCTTCGAAATCGATGAAGCGCGCCATCTGCTTGCGGAAGCATTCGCAGTGATAGTCTACCGTCTCTCGCGTCATCATCAAACGCATGTCCGTCCTGCCCGAAGGATCGCCGATCATGCCCGTGCCGCCGCCGATGAGCACGATGGGCTTATGCCCGGCATCCTGCATGTGCTTCATCGCGATCAGCTGCATAAAGTGCCCGACGTGCAAGCTGTCCGCCGTCGGGTCAAAGCCTATATAAAAAGGAACGCTTTCGCTGCCGAGCATCTTATACAGTTCGTCCTCATAGACCGTCTGCTTGATAAATCCCCTCTCCCTGAGGGTATCCATTACATTTTTTGCCATGTTGTCCTCCTCCGACCGCGCGCCCGCGCGGGAAAATATATTTCTTTGCTTGACGTCATTGATTTTAACATATTTGTTTTTGTTTGTAAATTTAACGGCGGGCGAAAAAGATAAAACTTTTCAAAATTTTAAAAAATTTTCCCTGCCGGCGCACACTTTTTCCTCTGAAAGCATTGAAATATTTTTTTTGCTGTGGTATAATTTTATATGGCAAAACCAAACAATCAGTACGGTCAATATTTAATTGGAGGAAGAAAAATGCAATATTCTCGCGAAGTTGAAGAAATGATTTGCGTTGCCAAAGGCCCCAACCACGGCCCCGCCCCCATCCCCGAAGAGGGCAAATGGGTTCAGGCAAAGGAAATCAAAGATATCTCCGGCCTCACACACGGCGTCGGTTGGTGCGCCCCCCAGCAGGGCACCTGCAAACTGACCCTCAACATCAAACAGGGCATCATCCAAGAAGCCTTGGTCGAAACGATCGGCTGCTCGGGCATGACCCATTCCGCGGCGATGGCGGCGGAGATCTTGCCCAAAAAGACCATTCTCGAAGCGCTCAACACCGACCTCGTGTGCGACGCGATCAACACCGCGATGCGCGAACTGTTCCTGCAGATCGTGTACGGACGCAGCCAGAGCGCCTTT
>CAJFGA010000075.1 GCA_904374385.1 uncultured Clostridia bacterium
TCCACATCTTTCAGTCTCGACACCAAATTATAACGCGCATAATCCTGCATAGATGTTTCCGTATTCGCCCATTTGAGCGTAAAATTGAGTTTGTTCGATATTTCGAATACTTTATAATTTCTTGTAAACATGTCGTCTCCTCACAATGTGATATTATATGTCGTGCCGCCCGCGCTGTTCGGCGACGCGGTGACAGAAGGCGCCGCACTGCCCGCGAAAAGAGCTTCCACCTCCGCGTCCGTAGCCCAAACCGCATTTTCACCGCCCGTAAGCACAACCGTCCGCGCCTCGGATCCGTCAAATGTCACCGTCGTTTCGCCGTTGACGATCGTAAACGCATGCTGCACCTTTGCCGCTACCGCCGCAGTCTCCGCCGTAAGCGCCGCATCGGCGGAGGCTGCGTTCCCCACCGACATCTGCGGATAATTGCCGCTCGGCTGTACCCCGGAGCCGCCGCTGATCGCGATCGTCTCCGCTTTAGAACCGTCAAACACGACCGATTCGTCTCCGCTTTGGATTATCAGCGCATGCGCAAGTTTATCCGCCTGCGCCGCTTTCCCGACGGTCATAGCGGGGTAATCGCCGTCTTGCCGCGCCAACCCATCCGTATCGATCGACGTTGAACCAATCATGATATAGTCCTGCTTCTCTGCAGACCAAACATATTGATCGAAAACGCCTTCGCCCGAAGGGATCAGATAGATATATTGGGAACTTCCCTCGTTCGGCAATTCCTCTGCCGTTTCGTAATCAGTATTCAGCTGTATGCCGATCTCAGCGTACCGACGCGCAATTTCAGCATACCCGTCCGCATCCTCCGCGCTCATCGCGGCAGCCGCAGCACTTGCCTGTGCCGCCACGGCATATCCGGCCGCGCTATCTGCCGAAGCAGATGCCTGCTGCCCGCATTCGGCCGCCAAAGAAAAATCCAAGACCTCTTCCCACCATGCGGAGCCCCCCTCTGCATAGGGCACATTCCCTACATTGCCGTCTTTTACAGAACGCACGAGCGCTCCATACTCTCCCGACGGATAGTAGACGATCTCTCCCGCTCCGTATGTATAAGCCGCATTCCAAACGCCGATCGAACGGGCACGATAAAAGCCGTTATCGAGACGCGTCTGCATCGAAGCAATATGGGCAAGTATCGTATCATAAGTACCGTCATCGGGCTGCTCCGGCAACTCCGACGGAACGCCCATCCCCACCGTAAAAGACGCGAGCGACGAGGCGACGATCTGCCCTGCCTCGTTGCGGAAATAAAACTGGACGGACACCCTGCCGTAGCGCGCCGTAATCGGATTGGGAAGGTCATACACCCACCCCGCATACGGCGCGCCCGTATCCTCATCGATGACGCCGGCTATCGAACCCGTCGGCGCCATTATGGCCGGCCCTGCGGCGGGATAATTTGAACCGTTGGGCAGACGAAAAGCGAGGGACACCTGCGATCCCGCCGCAAACGGCGCGATCAGGTATACGGTATTGGCATTCGCCGCCCCTTGATAGACAGGCTCGGGGATACTTTTCAGGATGGAGCCGTCATTCCCTGCAAAAAAAATCAATTGCGCTTCCTCCTTTTTTGGCGGCGCAAAAACGCCGCTTTTGCGAACCGCCGCACACGGATCTCGGGGCCGCTTATGCCTTTATTATAGCTGAAAAATATGCACACGGAAAGGTTACCTGCCTTTTTTTTGCATAAAAAAAGAGAGCCCTCCGGCTCCCTCTTTTTAATTATTTTTTGATATATGTCTGACAGAATACGTCGCAAAATTATTGTTTATACATCTTTTTATTCAAATACAGCGAAAAATTTTCGGGTAAAACTCTGCCCGCAAGGGCGAAAAACTTGTTTTTCCCTCCGCACTGCACTTCATGCGGCGGCTTTTTCATGGCGAGGATGTCCGCCACAGTTTTCGCGACTTCGCCCGCATTCAATCCGCCCTGTTCCATATTGGCGAGCGCCGCCGTCGCGCGATTGACGCGCGCGGAATATTCGCGGTTATCCTCTTCCGGGTAAATCTTGCGTTTAAAAGTAAAACTCGTCGACGTACCGCCCGGCTGCACGCTGGTCACGCGGATATTAAAGGGTGACAGCTCAATGTCTGCACTCTTGGCGAGCATATCCAGCGCCGCTTTAGAACTGGAATAAAACCCGTCGAAGGCGACAGGGAACAGTCCCGCCATAGAGCTGATCAAGACTATTTTGCCGCCCCGCTTTTTCATATGAGGAACGGCGCTCTGCATTGCCCGCAGCGCCCCGAAATAGTTCACCTCAAACAAATAGCGGTAGTCCTTGGCATCCGCATATTCGAGGGGCGCCGCCATAGAAAAGCCGGCACAATAGACGAGCGCATACATGTTTGGCAGCTTTTCCGCTACGGCATGGATCGCCTTTTCCAACGTGTCGCCCACCGTCACGTCCGCCGCGTAATTTTTCACGCGCTCAAGCGGGCATGGCGTCCGCGAAATATTGACCACATTGTAATTGCGCCCGATCAGTTTGAGAGCCAGCTCATAACCGATCCCCGACGACCCGCCCACGATCAAAACCGTCTTTTTGACCTTCTCTGCACGGACAGTTTCCGTTTCGCCTGCGGGCTCCTTATTCTTCTCTTCTTCTTTCAAATCGACCGTTTCCATACGGTCAAGTTTTCCCCATTCGGTCAAAAATATACCTGTCAGCCGAGAAAAATGTCCAAAAACATCATGAGTGCAAAACCGATCGCCGTGCCGGCCGCAGCAACGCGCTTGTTTTCTGAAAAACCGGAAGGGATCAACTCTGCGCAGACAGCGGCGATCATTGCGCCAGCCGAAAAAGCAAGAGCCCAGGGCAGCAGCGTCGAAATAAGCCCGACAGCCAAAGCGCCGAGTACCCCTGCCGGCACCTCTACAGCACCGGACATCTGACCGATAAAAAACGCCCTGCCCGCCGACGCGCCGCTTCGCTTTAAGGGAAGAGCGACGCACATACCCTCCGGAAAGTTTTGTATGCCTATCCCCAACGCCAGCATGAGCGCCGCCACAGCCAACCCGGCATTTCCCGCCGCAGATCCAAACGCGACGCCGACGGCAAATCCCTCCGGCACATTGTGCAGCGTCATGGCGGCGCACATCAAAGCGCTGCCCCGTTCTCTTTCTTGATCCTCACGCATGGAGCGCGTCAGAACAAGATCGGCCGATACGATAAACGCGCATCCCGCCATAAAGCCGAGGGCAAGCACGAAAGCCGCATACAATTTGCTTTCGCCGCCCAGCCGATCCATTGCCGGCAGCAGCAAAGAAAAAAAGCTTGCAGCGATCATGATGCCCGCGGCAAGGCCCGTCGCCGCCGTCAAGAACACATGCGGCAATCTCTTCGCAAAAAACACAAGGGAGGCGCCCGCAGCCGTCATTGCATAGGTAAACAAGGTTGCCGCCAGCGCCTGCGCCCATGCCGGCAAGGATGCAAACAACTCCAATTTTTTATCCTCCGTAGAATCCTCTCCCTATCATCCTATGCCGAGAAATTCTACGATGATACCGATATTTCGCCTATTATGTCAGGTAAAGTAGTTTATAAAAATAAGATACTTTGTGTTTACAGAATTTTATCTAATTCTTAATCCATCGCCACGCCGATACCAAAACGCGCGCCGCAATATAGCGGCGCGCATTTTATGTCAATTTAAAAACCCTTTGATCACGGCATCTTCCGCTTCCTGTTCGGTCAGCCCCAAACTCATCAGTTTCATGAGCTGCTCCCCCGCGATCTTGCCGACGGCTGCCTCATGCACGAGGCTCGCTTCGGGGCTTACGGCATCGATCTTCGGCGTAGAAACGATGCGCGCTTCGCCGAGCAAGATCCCGTCGCACTCGACATGCCCGAAGCACTCATTTTTACCGATCAAGTCGGATCCGAAACTCTGTACCGATTTCCCCTTGGCGACGCTGCGGCTGACGATATCCGCACGGCTGTGGGCTCCTTCCAGATCGACTTTAAAATCGGTCACGGCGCGTTCATCATTGTCCGTCAAAATCTTCTCTTTGACGATGAGCTGCGCCTTGTCTCCGAGGTTTGCATACGTCTTGCGGACCGTAGAAGTCACGCCGCCGAGTTGCGTCGATTCCATCACAAAACACGCATTTTCCTTGCAGTAGATGTTGGTGACGGGATCAAAAGATTTTTTGCCGGTGCCGTCGCCCGATGCGTAATGCCGCTCGATATATTTCACTTTTGCGTTCTTTTCGAGATAGAAGGAATGGATGCCGTCGTGCTCGGCGTCGCCGCAGGCATCGTTATGGATGCCGCACCCCGCAATGATGGTCACATCCGCCCCTTCTCCGATATAGAAATCGTTATAGACCGTTTCTTTAAAATCCCCCACCGTCAGCAAGACGGGGATATGCACTGACTTTTTGACGACGCCCGGTTTTACGATAATATCGATACCGTCCTTATCCTTTTTGGGAACAATTTCGATCTCTGCCGTAGAATTGCGCGCCATCAATTTTCCGTTCTTGCGTATATTGAAGCTGCCCTCGGGGATCTCGTGCAGCCCGGCGATGGTCTCTAAAAGTTCGGAATCTGTTCTGTCCATATCAATTCTCCTTTAAGTTGCGCCAACACAGCGCCGGTCTTTTGGTGAGCAGGGCAAACATTTCTTCCCCTCTGCCGGCCGAAGTGATCTTGTCATGATCGAAAAGAAAAATCTTATCCGCCGTTTCGAGTATCCGCTGCTGATGGCTGACGATGATGACCGTTTTATCGCGCAGGCGATCAAAAATTTTGACGAGATCTTCAAAACTCCAAAGATCGATGCCCGCTTCCGGCTCGTCGAGAAGAAATACTTTGCCACCCTTTGCAACCGCCATGGCAAGTTCGATACGCTTGAGTTCCCCGCCGGAAAGAGTACCGTCTACCGCGCGGTCGATATAATTGCGCGCGCACAGCCCCACAGACGAAAGGCATTCGCACATGTCATCCGTGTTCATCTTTTTGCCGCTCGCCAGTTCAAGCAATTTTTTGACGGTGATCCCCTTAAAACGAACGGGCTGCTGAAAAGCGATGGTAAAGCCGCGGCGCGCACGTTCCGTCACGCCGAGTTCAGTGATATCCTCTCCGTTAAACAGCACCTTGCCGGACGTCGGCTTCTCAAAACCCATGATCAGTTTGATCAGAGTCGATTTGCCGCTCCCGTTCGGTCCCGTGATGACATTGATCGCTTTGTCATCAAATGCAAGGTCGACATCTTTCAGGATATCCTGCATTCTGCCGGTATTTTCATCTTTCACAGAATAAGAAATATTTTTCAGTTCGAGCATTGCCGTTGTTTCTCCCGCCTCCGCTCCGATGCGAGCAGACGCTTTTTTCGGTTATTATTTACTTTTCACGCAAATTATAGGCAGTAAAGCCGCCCGTGTCAACAAAATCGGACGGCTTTTTATGCAACAAATCCCCTATAAATTCGTTTCCGCGCTTTATACGCGCACTTCCCCGCTCTCCCCCAGCAAATCTTTATGATTTTCAAGGATCGGGTCGATCTCCGCTGTTAAAAATTCTTCAACCTGTTCGGGGCTTCTGCCGATAAAGTTTTTCGCCTCAAGGATCCCGTCCAGCCGGTCTTTGACGGCCGCAAACATCGGATCCGCTTTGATGAGTTGGATCAGATTATTATCCTTGCCCTCCGCCTTGACGTTTTTAGACGCCTCCATCGAGAGAACGCGGATGCGCTCGTGCAGTTCCTGCCGGTTGCCGCCCGCCTTGACGCATTCCATCATGATATTTTCCGTCGCCATAAACGGAAGTTCCGCCGCAATATGTTTCGCGATGACCTTTTCATAGACGACGAGATTTTCAGAAATATTCAAATAT
>CAJFGA010000076.1 GCA_904374385.1 uncultured Clostridia bacterium
CGGATGTCCGGGTCATCCGTATCGTTGATATGCTCGCCGATGCGGCGGGGTTTTCTGAAATCAAAGGGCGTTCCCGCAACGTCTTTAAAATCGCCGTGCGGAATGAGCGTATCGTCGGTCGGCGTGACCCTGTCCGCATCGATCGTCAAAAAGGTGTCGAGCACATTGCCGCTCCCCTCTCCGTCGAGGTTAAAATAGGCGTGGTTCGTCATATTGATCGCCGTTTTTTTGTCCGACAAGGCCGCATATTCTATTTTAAGCACCCCATTGACAAAAGTATATTTGACTTGGATCTTCAAGTTTCCGGGATAATTTTCTTCTCCGTCCGCCGAAGAGGTACTCAAAGACAGCGTATTGCCGTCCGGTCCGTCGAAAACATAGTCCCAAATTTTCTTATCGAATCCGAACTTACCGCCGTGCAAGTGATTGCCGCGGTCATTGCAATACAGCTGATAAATCTCCCCGTCGATGTTCAGCAGCCCCTTCTCGATGCGGTTGCCCACCCTGCCGATGAGCGCGCCGAGATAGCCCCCGTTGTTTTCATAGCCGGCAACATCATTATAGCCGAGCACGACATCGACGGAACGGCCGTTCTTATCTGCGATGCGCAGCGATTGGATGATACCGCCGAGATTGAGAATGACGGCCTCGTTTCCGCCGTCTTTGATCGTAAAAGCGAGCACGGTCCTTCCGTCCGCCGTTTTGCCGAATGGCCTTGCATGGATCATAATTTTCTTCCTCCTGATATTTGCATTCAAAGCGCTCTATTACAAAAGTTCTTCCATTTGCAACCGCGTCGCGCCGTACTTCCTAACATTTGCCGTAAATACATTTTCCTGTCCGAAAAGTTTGCGCATGGCATCTACATATCCCGCCACTTCCCGATCGGCGAGATAGGCGAGCACCGTCCCCGCGAAGCCGCCGCCGTGTACGCGCACAGCCCCGTCTCGGATAATGCGGTCGGAAATATGTATCGCGAGCGTCACGGGCTGTTCGCTGCTGCCCGGAACGAAACAATTTTGCAGGCAATTCAAACTGCTCTTGCCCGAAGCCTCTATGGCAGCCAAAAAGTCGGCAGTCCGCCCCGTCTTTAAGGCCTCCGCCGCTGCGTCGACCCTTTCGTTCTCTTCGTAAAAATGGCATGCACGCAAAATGGCGCGTTCGCTCACCTTTTTGCGGAGCGCCGGAATCTCAGTATAAAACTTTTCGGGCGGCACATCGCGCAGAAACTGTTTTCCGAAACAGTTGGCAACTTCGTGCATCTCCGCCTTGATCGCCGCATAATACTCGGTCAGCGCCGCATGCGACCCGCCCGTATTGGTGATGACGAGCGTGTACCCCTCGGGCGCGGACAGCGTTTCGATCGCGGGCGATGCGGGCTCTTGAAAATCGATCCTGTTGATGCCGCCGAGTGAGATGCCCGACTGATCCAACAACCCGCAGGGTTTACCGAAATATTCATTCTCGGCATACTGCGAAATGATCGCTTTTTCCACTTTATTCAGCTTACCGCCGAGGTACAGGTCGTTGCAGATCTCTGTAATGAGCAATTCAAACGCCGCCGAGGAGGAAACGCCTGCCCCGCGGAAAATAGTGCTCTCCGTCACGGCAGTAAACCCGCCCACGTCATAGCCGCGGTCTTTGAGCGCCTTCACGACGCCGCGCGCCAATGCGACGCTCTTGCCGTATTCCGCTTTGTTGACGGCGAGCTCGTTCACCTGCATCGCAAAGGGAGGGAAACCCTCCGAATGCACCCGGATGACGCCGTCGTCCGTCTTGCCGACGGCCGCCAAAACGTCGCAGCTGATCGCCGCAACCAAAACTTTGCCGTGGTTGTGATCGGTATGATTGCCGCAGATCTCCGCCCTGCCGGAAGCGGAAAAGAAACCTTCGGGCTTTTTGCCCGTCAGTTTTTCGTATTGTGCCGCAAGCTTCTCTGTACGGCGCGCAAAAGCGCCCTTTTCGGCACCCAATCCGTATAGATCTTTGAGTTCCATTTTTCGTGCTTTACCTATAGCCTTATTTAAGAATATAAACGGGAGAACGATATCCGTTCTCCCGTTTATTATACCATGATTTGCACCGAAAGTAAATAAATTTTTTTATTTATTCTGCGGAATATCGGGAATACTTGCAAAACCTTTTGCCAAGTCCGCGTCGGTGGGAATATAATCGGTCATCGTGCCGTCGTTATACTGCTTATATGCCGCCATATCGAAGTAACCCGTACCCGTAAGCCCGAAAAGGATCTTTTTCTTTTTGCCCGTCTCGCGGCATTTGATCGCCTCGTCGATCGCGACGCGGATGGCATGGCTGGATTCGGGCGCGGGCAGGATCCCTTCGATGCGCGCGAACATCTCCGCCGCCTCGAACACCTTGCTCTGTTCCACCGCCACGGCGCGCATGAGTCCTTGATGATAGAGTTCCGATACGATCGGGCTCATGCCGTGATAGCGCAGCCCGCCCGCATGGTTGGGCGCCGGCATGAATCCGCACCCGAGGGTATACATCTTTGCGAGCGGCGTGATCTTCGCGCTGTCACAGAAATCATACACAAATTTCCCGCGGGTGAGCGAAGGGCAGCTTGCCGGTTCTACACCGATAAATTCGATATCGTTTTTACCCGCGATCTTGTCCCCCATGAAGGGCGCGATCAAGCCGCCGAAGTTGGAACCGCCTCCCACACAGCCGATCACCGTATCGACTTCGACGCCGTACTTATCGAGCGCCGCCTTGCTTTCCAGCCCGATGACCGACTGGTGCAAAAGCACATGATCGAGCACGCTGCCGAGCACATAACGGCAGGAATCGGATGTGACGGCCTTCTCCACCGCCTCGCTGATGGCGCAGCCGAGGGAACCGCCCGTGCCGGGAAACTCTTTTAAGATCTTCCTGCCCGCTTCCGTCGTGTCCGAAGGGGAAGGTATGACCTGCGCTCCGTAAGTGCGCATCACTTCCTTGCGGTACGGTTTCTGCTCGCTGGATACTTTGACCATATATACGATGAGGTCAAGCCCGTAATAAGAGCACGCCATAGAGAGCGCCGTACCCCACTGCCCCGCCCCCGTTTCGGTCGTGACCGACTTGAGCCCCTGTTTCTTTGCATAATATGCCTGCGCGGCAGCGGAGTTGAGTTTATGCGAGCCGGAGGTATTGTTTCCCTCAAACTTATAATAGATCTCCGCAGGCGTGTCGAGCACCTTTTCCAGGCAATACGCACGAACCAAAGGAGACGGACGGTACATCTTGTAAAAGCTGCGGATATCTTCGGGAATGTCGATGTACAGGTCAGACATATTCATTTCCTGCCCCACACAATCGTCGCAGAAGACGGGCTTCAGATCGTCCGCGCTGCAGGGCTGCAAGGTCGCGGGATTCAAGAAGGGCGCGTGTTTGGTCTTCATCGCCGCGTTCAGGTTATACCATTGCTTCGGGATCTCCTCTTCGGACAGATAGATCTTGTAGGGAATGGGAAGTTTTGCCATAGCTTTTGTTCTCCTTTTATAAATTTTTCTTTTTTGACATAAAAAAATACACGGTTCTACTCGCTTGGGACGAATAAAACCGTGTTGCCACCCAAATTCGCAGCATAGAAACATGCCGCCTCGTTGCAGGTACCATCATACCCTCTTCCTGTAACGTGAAAGCCACGTCGGACACTACTTAAATGTTCGCATCCGCCCTCGGTAGCCCATTCACATCGCGTCAGACTGCTTCCATTCCACCGCCGGAAACTCTCTTTAAGTCCGCTTTAGCGTGCTACTCTTCTACCTCATCGGTTTTTTTAAGAATATCACACTTTTTTTTGCTTGTCAACAATTTTTTTAAAATTTTTTCAATTTTTTTTGAAATGCCGTTCTTCGATTGAAAAAAGCAAAACCGCACAAACTGTCGTTATGAAAAAAATCGCGGCGTCTGTCCTGCTTTTCTGTCTCCTTTTCTGCTCCCTCACTTCCGCTGCAAACTTTGCGGCCGCACAGGAAACAGGCGCGCAAACCAAGGAAATATTTGTTACTTTCGACGACGGGCCCACCGATTCAACCACCCCCAAGGTGCTCGACGTTCTGCAACGGGAAAAAGTCCCCGCCACCTTTTTTGTGATCGGAAGGCAAATCAACGGGAGGGAAAAAACATTGCGCCGCATCGCAGCCGAAGGGCATGCAATCGGCATTCACAGCTATTCCCATCAATACAAAGAGATCTATCAAAGCGCCGACGCGCTCCTTGCCGACATCGAAAAGTGCCGCAAAGCCATCCGAAACGTCCTGCCGCAGTATGACAGGATGCTCTATCGTTTCCCGGGCGGTTCTTTTTTGTGCCCGCACCTGCGCGATGCAGTCGTCCATGCGGGATATCGGTATTTTGATTGGAACGCTTCCGCCGGCGACGCGGAAGGAAATTTTTCCGCGAAAACCCTATACGAAAACGCCGTAAAAACGAGCGAAGGCAAAAATCCGGTCGTTTTACTGTTGCACGACGGCGTGGGATACCGTGAAACGATACGAGCCCTTCCCGACATCGTACAACATTTCAAAAAGGACGGTTATACCTTCAAAACCTTGTAAACGGCTCAGACGCGCATCGCGCCGCACACCTCGGCGATATCCGCAATGCCGTGCGCATCCAGCCAGGCATGCAGACCGTCAATGATCTTGGGCATCGCACAGGGATCCGTAAAGTTTGCCGTGCCTACCTGCACCGCGGCGGCGCCCGCCATCATAAATTCCAGCGCATCCTCCGCACAGGTTATGCCGCCCATTCCCACGACGGGAATATCGACCGCCCTGCACGTTTCCCAAACCATTCTGACCGCGATCGGTTTGATCCCTGCACCGGAAACACCGCCCGTGACGTTGGCGAGCAGAGGCCGCCTCTTCTCGATATCGACGACCATGCCCGTCAGCGTATTGATGAGAGAGACCGCATCCGCCCCGCCTTTCTGCGCGGCGAGCGCATTGGCGGCAATGCTCTCCACATTGGGAGAAAGTTTGACCATCAGCGGCGTTGTTTGCAGCGCCGCCTTAGAAACGCGCGTGACTTCCTCCACGCTGTCCGGGCGGATGCCGAAAGCCATGCCGCCGCACTTGACGTTGGGGCAGGAAATGTTCAGTTCGATCATATCCACTTTTCCGTCCAGCTTTCCGCAGATCCCCGCATAGTCGTCGAGCGTTTTTCCAGCAACATTCGCAATGACCGCAATATTTTTGCTTTTTAAAAAAGCGAGATCATCCTGCAAAAAGGCGTCTACCCCGGGATTTTGCAGCCCCACCGCATTGAGTATCACGCCGTGCCCCTCCGCAATGCGCGGCGTCGGATTGCCGAGGCGCGGTTCAAGCGTCAGGCCCTTGGTACTGATTCCGCCCAATACGCCGATATCATAAATTTCATTGTATTCCCTTCCGAAACCGAAGGTCCCGCTCGCCGCGATGACCGGATTTTTAAATTCCACCCCGCAGATGCTGACTTTTAAATTTGCCATCAAAGTTCTACCTCGTTGATCTCAAAAACCGGCCCGTCCTTGCAAACGCGCGCATTTTGTTTCCCGCCGTTCTTTTTGCAGACGCACACGAGACAGGCACCTATGCCGCACCCCATGCGCTCTTCGAGGGAAACATAACAGGGCACTTTACTGCCGCGCTCTGCCAAGCCCTCTTTAAGGGCGCGCAGCATGGGCGTCGGCCCGCAAGCCAAAATGATGTCGGGAGCCGCCCTTGAAAAGTCATCCAAAAAGAGGGAAACCGCACTGCCTTTGGCGCCGAAACTGCCGTCATCCGTAGCATAACACAAATAGTCGGAACGCTTGTTGAACCCGCCGAACA
>CAJFGA010000077.1 GCA_904374385.1 uncultured Clostridia bacterium
GGCGCAAATTTTGTTCTCGTTTTCTTCCGAATCGGGCTTATATATACTTTTCGGCAGAGTGTTCTACTTTTTTGCCGCCGCGGCAAGCCTTGCCGTTTTCCTGCTGTTTCTGTTTGCAAAGCAGGCGGGCGGCCGCCCCGCACTGCGCGTTGCATTTTTTGTCTGCTTTGCGGCGGGCGTAATTTTTTCATTTGCGCTTCTGTCCGACAACGCCGTGCTCGCGCTCGCGTTCGGTATCGCCGCTCTCATGTTTTTATCGGCAACGCCGGCGTTGGCGCCCTTAGCTTTCCGCACAAAAAATAAGCGGGTGCGGCGGCGTTGCTATATTGCGATCGGCTGCTATTTGGCGCTGTCCGCGGCGGCGATCGTTGCGGAGGCGTTCGCGCCGGAAAGCGTTCAAAGCACCCGCCCGCAGTATCTGCCGTTCATAGATACTTTTTTGACCCTATGCGCCGACGCGGCATATATACTCGTTCTGTTTATATTGGAACGCGCCCTTTGCGACCGCATAAAGGGGGATAAATGTATCGGCGGGGCGGAAAGCGGGGATGTCTTTGATCTCCCTTTGGCAGAAAAATTGCCCGTATTTCAAAGTTCGGTCTGGACGAATGTATTTTTACTCTGTTTCGTACTTCCGTTCTTATCCCTTTTTTCGCAGATAAACACCGAGGTTTCGGCCGATTTTTCTGTTCCGCTTTTCTTTTTTCCCTTGCTGTTCGGCGCATTGTTCCTTATCGGGAAAAGGGGAAAACATCCCGCCTTCACCGTGGCGGTCGGCGTACTATGGTGTGCCAATCTGTTCTATTCCTTTTATTTGTTTTCCTTTTTTGCTGTCGCGCCCGCTTCACCCATACACAATTTGTCCTTTGCCGACGCATGCCCGAATATTGTGTTGTGGCCCGTACTGTATGCGGCCGTGCTGTTCGGGTTCTGCGCTAAAAAGGGCGTCCGCCGTCCGGCGGGCATTGCGCTGCGCTGTCTGTTTTTGGCTGTCGCGATTCTTTCGGTCGGCGCGGGCATATATTATATCGCAGCGGTTAAAGAGAGGTATGCTCCGGTCATCGCATGGTTTCTCATGTACGGCTTTTCGCTGCTGCTCTTTTTAACGCATTTTTTGACGCAAGACAGGATGGTGACGCAAAATTTTGACAACTGATCGCATTGCGATCATGCGGAGGGCGGAAATAAAAGATTTCCGCTTTTTGTTAAAAGCTCCCCAGATAATCCGGGGGGCAGTATAGGCATATGCCGATGCGCAAAAATAAAGGCTTCCCCTTGGGGGGAAGCTGTCACCGAAGGTGACTGATGAGGGGGTTGTGTAAAAGAATCTATAATGGCGGGAATTGTGAATGCCCCCTCATCCGTCCGCTGCGCATCCACCTTCCCCCGAGGGGGGGAAGGCAGGAAGACGCCCCGTTGACGGGCAGCAAGTAACAAACGCAAAGACTGGCAGGCCGTCCTATGTGCGCGTGGCACACGGGCTAGTAGTCAAGGGCTATGCCCGAAAATGAAGACCCACCAAATAAGCTGGTGGGTTCCTTTTTCGCCGTTTATCGAGCCTATGCAGGCTATGAGAAAAAAATATAGGGCAAGGCAACGAAAAACGCTTTGCAAATTGCGTTGTTTGTGCTAAAATACTGTAACGGATAAAATAGCTATATCAGATTCCAGGAGAAAGATCATGAAGTACAATGTAGAACCTTCCGAAAAGAGCACCGTAAAGATCACCCTTTCCTTTGACAAGGCGGAATGGGACGAGGCGAATACCCAGGCGTATCAAAAGACGCGCGGCAGGTATTTTGTGAACGGGTTCAGAAAGGGCAAAGCACCCAAACATGTCATCGAGCTGAATTACGGCAAGGGCGTATTTTACGAAGAGGCGCTCAACGAACTTTTCGATAAACATTACGAAGAAGTGCTCGACAAGGAAAAGGATAACTTCACGGTCGTAGGCAGGCCAGAGCTTTCCGTCGGCGATATCGGCGAAGAGGGCGCATCCCTCATTGCCGCCGTTCCCGTCAAGCCGGACGTCAAGCTGGGCGCTTACAAGGGTATAAACATCGTAAAAGTAGAGTATAATGTAAAAGATGAGGACGTCGACGCAGAGCTGAAAAAGCTGCAGGAGCGCAATTCCCGTCTCGTCGAGGTGACCGATCGCGCGGCGGAAAACGGCGATACGGCGACCATCGATTTTTCCGGCAGCGTGAACGGGGAAAAGTTTGAGGGCGGCACGAGCGAAAATTATCCCCTCGTTTTGGGCAGCGGCTCGTTCATTCCCGGCTTTGAAGAGCAGGTCGTCGGCATGAAGGTAGGGGAAGAAAAGGACGTCAACGTCAAATTCCCCGACGATTATCAGGCAGAAGATCTGAAGGGCAAGGACGCCGTGTTTGCCGTCAAGCTCAACAAACTCGAAAAGAAGGAACTGCCCGAGATCAGCGACGAGTTTATCAAGGACGCGGCGGGCGCCGAGAGCGTGGAGGCGTATAAGAAAGAGACGCGCGAGAGGTTGGAGAAGCAGGCGAAAGAGAAGGGCGACGCGGAAACGGAGAATAACATCCTGCGCGCCGTCACAGAAAAGGCGGAAGTGGAGATCCCCGACGCGATGATCGAGAATCAGATCGATATGATGGTGCGCAACGCCGAATATCGCCTGGGCATGCAGTACGGCGGGATGAAGTTGGCGGATTACCTGCGTTACATGGGCAGCAATATGGAGGATTTCCGCAAGGGCTACCGCGCGCAGGCGGAAGACACCGTCAAGAGCCAGCTGGTCGTCGATAAAATCATTCGTGAAGAGAACATCAAGGCGGAGGAAAGCGAGATCGACGCGAAGCTCGAAGAGTTTGCAAAATCCGCCAACAAGACGCTCGAAGAATATAAGAAGGATGTAGACGAGTCGCAGCGCGAATACATCGGCAACGACATCGTGATCAATAAACTTTTCGACTTTTTGAAGGCGAACAACAATCTGACGGAAAAGGCGGAAGAACCCGCCAAGAAACCTGCGGCAAAGAAAACGGCCAAAAAGGCTGCCGAGGGGACGGATGAAGGGGCGGAAAAGCCCGCAGCTAAGAAACCCGCAGCCAAAAAAACCGCCAAGAAGGCGGAAAACGAAGAGGGGAAAGCGGAGTAATTCTGCGCCCGCTCTTTGAAAATTTTATAAGGAGCGTACATGAAGAACGACATTTCGATGAACCTCATCCCGATGGTCGTGGAGCAATCCAGCCGCGGCGAGCGTTCGTACGATATCTATTCGAGGCTTTTGGAAGATCGTATCATCTTCCTGTCGGGAGAGATCAACGACGGCATGGCGAATACCATCGTCGCGCAGCTCATCTATCTCGAAGCCAAAGACATGAACAAGGACATCAGCCTGTACATCAACAGCCCGGGCGGCAGCGTTTCGGCGGGGCTTGCGATCTACGATACGATGCAGTACATCCACTGCGACGTGTCGACCATCTGCATCGGGCTTGCGGCGAGCATGGGGGCGTTCCTGCTTTCCAGCGGCACGCGCGGCAAGCGCTTTGCCCTTCCGAACAGCGAGATCATGATCCACCAGCCCCTCGGCGGTGCGCAGGGACAGGCGAGCGACATTAAGATCCAGGCCGAACATATCTTAAAGATCAAGGATAAGATGAACCGCATCCTCGCCCAAAACACGGGCAGGAGCATAGAGGAGATCGAGCGCGATACGGACAGGGACAACTACCTTTCGGCAGACGAGGCGCTCCGTTACGGCCTCATCGACAAAGTATTCCATACGAGATAACATCCGCGGGAGCATCCTGCGATAGGGCGAAGAGAGGATCCGCGGCACTTGTTTTGTGCCGCGAATCGCTTCTTCTGCCAATTTTTTTACCGTGCTGCCCGCCCCTGTGCGAGGCGTGCGGAGGAGGTTATTGAATGAAAGATAACGAACAATTTTGTTCTTTTTGCGGGAAAAGCAAAGATCAGGTCAAGCGGCTGATCGCCGGCCCCAACGGGCTGAATATTTGCGACGAGTGCGTGGAGATCTGCGGCGAAGAGATCAAGGCGGTCACAAACGCTCCTTCCGACAAGATAGAGCTGAAAAAGCCTTCTGAGATCAAGGCGGAACTGGATAAATATATCGTGGGGCAGGAAAAAGCCAAAAAAGTGCTTTCCGTCGCCGTGTACAATCATTATAAGCGCATCAACAGCGAGATCGCCAAAAATGACGACGATGTGGAGATCGAAAAGAGCAACATTTTGCTTTTGGGGCCGACAGGGTGCGGCAAGACGCTGCTCGCGCGCACGCTCGCGCGGATCCTCAACGTGCCCTTTGCCACGACAGACGCGACGACCCTCACGGAGGCGGGATATGTCGGCGAGGACGTCGAAAACATTTTGCTGAAGCTGATCCAAAACGCCGATTACGACATCGAAAAGGCGGAGCGCGGCATCATCTATATCGACGAGATTGACAAGATCGCCAGAAAGAGCGAAAATGTTTCTATCACGCGCGACGTTTCGGGAGAAGGCGTGCAGCAGGCGCTATTGAAGATCATTGAAAGTACGATCGCCAGCGTCCCGCCGCAGGGGGGCAGGAAGCACCCGCAGCAGGAATGCATGCGCATCGATACGACGAATATCCTGTTTATATGCGGCGGCGCCTTTGTGGGGCTTGACAAGATCGTCGCCAAGCGGAAGGACGATACTTCTCTCGGATTCGGCGGAAAGGTGCGGACGCCCGGCGACGATATGGATTATGAGGCGCTCGAAGACGTCAAGCCGCAGGATCTTACGAAATTCGGGCTGATTCCCGAATTTGTCGGCCGTGTGCCCATTGTGGTCAGTTTGAAACCGTTGGATGAGGCGGCGCTCGTCAAAATATTGACTGAACCGAAGAACGCGATCATCAAGCAGTACCAGAAATTGATCGGCATGGACGGCGTCAAACTCTCCTTTGACGATGCGGCGGTCAGCGAGATCGCCAACACTGCCATCCGTTTGAAAACGGGTGCGCGAGGGCTTCGCACCATCATCGAAAACCTGATGACCGACGTCATGTACGATATCCCTTCCAATGAGGGGATCAGCGAAGTGCGCATCACGCGCGAGTGCGTGTTGGGTACGGCGAAACCCGAAGTGATCAAAAAGAGCGCGTGA
>CAJFGA010000078.1 GCA_904374385.1 uncultured Clostridia bacterium
CTCATGGCACACGAACAAATCCGCTTAGTGCTGCTATATCCCTATCCTGACACGGTTCACGGCAGCCCGTTGCATGAGACCTTGCGATCAACGTTCCTTGCGGAGCGCGGCCTTCCACGCGCTGCTCCGGGGGAGGCGTTCGGTTCCGCTATAGCGGATTGCGGATACAGGGCACCGCTGACTCCCCACCTAGCACAGCTATTTTATTGTATCGTAAAATCAAAAATTTTGCAACTGATTTTGAAGAAAAACCGTATACAAAAAAATAATTGAAAAATTTGCGGATCGGGAAGAATTTTTGGCGCAAACAATTGACAAAATATTTTTTTGCATTAAAATTATATGCGAATTCATTTGCCTTCCGGAGAATGATACTTTATGAGCATCTTTTCATACGGCATGCGGTATTGGAAAAAGCACGTTCCGTGCGCGGTTTTCTGCCAGGTTCTCGGCTTTATTGCGATCGCGCTCGATCTGCTTCTGCCCCTTTTGAGCGCTTTATACGTCGATTACCTGCTTACTGCCGACGGCGTCGGCAGCGGTGACGGAAATCTTTTTTCTTTTTTGGTGGACGGGCGGTTCGGTGAGCCGCAGACTTGGCGTCTGTTTTTTTCGGTCACCCTTGTATTTGCCGCCTTTGTGCTCGTCCGCGAGGTCGTCATTTACCTTCGAAACGTGCTCTTCCAGTTCAACGGACTGCAGTTCGAAAATGAGATGCGCGACTATACATATAAAAAACTCGTCGAATTGGACAGCGGAACGGTGGCGACGTATAATACGGGCGAACTGCTCACCACCCTCAATTCGGACATCATCACTTTTAAAGAGATGCTCAGCCGCGTACTGCAAAACTTGGGCGACAGCTTTTTTGTTCTCGCGCTTTCCTCGGTCATCCTCGCGCTCAACAGCGCTTGGATGCTGCTGATCCCCATTATAATTGCCCCCGTGCTGATCGCTGTGCTTATTCGATACACGAAGGCGGCGAGGCGGGTATCGCAAAACATCCGCGCCAACAACGCGCGGCTGAATCTGACCGTGCAGGAAAACATCAATGCGGTGCGTCTCGTCCGTTCGTTCGCCAACGAGGATGTAGAGGAGAGCAAGTTCGATAAGGTCAATGCGGATCTCCGCACGGCGTATTTCGAACAGGTCGACGTTTCTGCCAAATATAACCTCGCTTTCAATATCATCCGCCAAGTCGCCTACATCGCGACCATCGCGATCGGCGCCCTGCTCGTCTTGCACGACGTATTTCTTGTGGGCATTATGACGGCGTGTATCACCTATGTACTGAAGATTATGGATCATCTGACACAGGTGAGCAATAATATGTACCAATTGCAGTACGGTTTGGTGTCGGGCGGGCGCATCATGGAATTCCTCGAAAAAAAGACGCGCATACCGGAGCCCGCACATCCCGAGAAGGTGAGCCGGCGGCCGGAGATCGAGCTGAAAGGAGTTTCCATCACGGCGGAGGGCAAGCCGCTGCTCAAAAATATCAATTTGAAAATCCCTTTCGGCAAAAAGGTCGGGTTTATGGGGGGCACGGGGAGCGGCAAGAGCGTACTCTTGAAATCCCTCGTGCGCATCTATGACGCGACGGAAGGGCAGATCTTGATCGACGGCAAGGACGTGCGCGATTACGACCTCGAGGACCTGCGCGACGTATTCGCCTATGTTTTTCAGGATGTATTTCTCTTTTCCAATACGATCGACGCAAACATCGCCTTTTATGCGCCCGATGTGGCGAAAGAGGAGGTCATGCGGGTCGCCGAGCTGGCGCAGGCGGGCAGATTTATCCGTTCTCTGCCGCAGGGATATGAGACGATCGTGGGAGAGAAAGGATTGGGCCTTTCGGGCGGGCAAAAGCAGCGCATTTCCATTGCGCGCGCCCTGCTCAAAAATGCGCCCGTACTCGTATTGGACGATGCGTCCAGCGCGCTCGACGTGATCACGGAGAGAAAGCTGATGCGCTCTATCAAAGAGAATTATCCGGAGAGGACCATTCTCATCGCGGCGCACCGCGTGTCCAGCCTTGCCGACTGCGACATGATCCTCTATATGCAGGACGGAGAGATCATCGAGCGCGGCACTTTCGAAGAGCTGATCGCCCAAAACGGCAGATTTGCCGAGATTTACCGCATGCAGGCGGAAGAAGACGTCGTGGACGATTTGCACGCACTGCAAGAGGCGGGGGAGGCTTCCGCATGACACAGCGCAATACATATTTTCAGGACGAAATCGTTCAAGAACAAAAGATCGACGTCAAAAACCTGCGCCGCCTGCTGCGTTACGTCGTGCCGCATAAAAAACTCTTTTTGCTCGTGCTGATGCTCATGCTGGTCGCGGTCGTGGCGTCTCTGCTGCCTCCGCTTCTGTTAAAGAGCATCGTGAACCAAGTGATTCCGAACGAGGACTATGCGCGGCTGGCGCTCATGCTCGGCGGGTTCCTTTTGTGCGGTTTGGCAGAGATCCTTATCACCTATTTTCAGCAAAAGAAGATGGGGCAGATGGGACACGGCATCATTGCCGATCTTCGGCACGATATCTTTTATAAATTGCAGACGCTGCCTTTCGATTACTTCGATAACCGTCCCGCGGGGAAGATCGCCGTGCGCGTGACCGATTACATCGGGGAATTGGCCGACTTTTTTACGAACTATTTGATGAATTTTATTCTCAATCTCGTTAAGATCGTCGTTGTGACCGTGTTCATGCTCGTGCAGAGCTGGATGCTTACCCTCGTCGTCTATTCGGCCGTCATTCCGCTTACGGTCGGGGTACTGCTCATTCGGCGCGCGATCCGCAAGCTTTTCCGCCATCATAGGGCAAAGGTGTCAAATCGTTCTGCCTTTATCGTCGAATCGATCATGGGCGAAAAGATCATCCAAAACTACAACCGTACCCAATACAACGAAAAAATCTATCACGATCTACAGCAGGACAGTGCAAATACCTGGATGAAGATCGTGCGGCGCAATGAATTGAATACGCCCGTCGTGGAGATTTTCTGGAACTACGGCACGGTCATGCTGTATGCAATCGCCTTTTTGTCGATCCCGCTCGGCTATTTTGCCGACGGCCCCGGCACGGTCATCGCTTTCTTGAGCTATATGACTCTCTTTTCGGCTCCGCTTACGCAGCTTTCCGCGATCATTCAAAATCTTGCACAGGTTTCGGCAAACCTCGAGCGCATCTTTGAAACGATAGACACGCCTCCCCAGATCGCAGATAAACAAGAGAGCATTGTCCTCAAAGACGTGAAAGGAAAAGTTGATTACAACGACGTCACCTTTTGCTACGATGAAGGGGTCAATATTTTGGAACATTTCAACTTGCATGTGCGGCCGGGAGAACGCATCGCGCTCGTGGGGCCGACGGGCGCCGGCAAGACGACGGTCATCAATCTGCTGACACGCTTTTACGATGTAAAGGAGGGAAGCGTGACCATCGACGGCGTAGACGTGCGCGACGTAAAACTCCGTTCTCTGCGCAAAGAAGTCGGAGTTTTGATGCAGGATCCGTTCATTTTCAAGGGGTCGGTGCTCGATAATATTCGCTACGGCAAGCCGGATGCGACGGACGAAGAGTGCATCGCCGCCGCGAAGGCGATATTCGCAGACCAGTGCATCGAAAGGCTCCCGAACGGCTATCATGAGGAGCTTGCCGAACGGGGCGAAGGGCTTTCTGCCGGAGAGAAACAGCTCATCAGCTTTGCGCGCATCGTGGTCAAGAACCCGTCCGTCATCATTTTGGATGAAGCGACCAGTTCCATTTCTTCGGATATGGAAAAGTTGATCCAATCTGCACTGGAAGAGCTTTTAAAGGGAAGGACGTCCTTTATAGTGGCGCACAGGCTTTCGACGATCCGCAGCGCGGACAGGATCTTGTTCATTGCGAACAAGGGGATCGCGGAGGAAGGTTCGCATGAGGAATTGATGGCAAAGAAAGGGCTGTACTACGAACTGAATAAAAATCTGAATAAGGAATAAAACAAAAAAGGAGGAAGAAAATTATGCCGCATATCAGCGTAAAAATGCTGGAAGGAAGGAGCGAGGAGCAAAAAAAGCGCCTTGCCGCCGCTCTCGTCAAGACGCTCACGCAAGAGCTGGGCTGTTCCGATCATTATGTAACTTGCACGGTGGAGGACTTTGACGCCGCCGCTTGGCAGGACGTTTTTAAGACGGATATCGAGGGCAAGAAGGATAAGCTGTATAAGAAAGCGGAATACGATCCTAAAAGTTTGCTATAATTGAAAAGGCAGGTGAATGTAATGGCAGAGAATTGTACGCATGACTGCGGCAGCTGTTCCAAAGATTGCTCCGAGCGCGATTTTCGGAAAGCGCCGCACGAATTGAGCAAGATCAAAAAGGTGATCGGCGTCGTCAGCGGTAAGGGAGGCGTCGGCAAATCGCTGACGACCGCGCTGTTGGCCGTCACGGCACAGCGCAACGGTTTGCAGGCCGCCATTCTCGATGCGGATATTACGGGGCCTTCCGTCCCTAAAATGTTCGGGATCCATGAAAAGGCGGCGGGAACGGAATTGGGGATCTTGCCCGTGAAGAGCAAGACGGGCATCGAAGTGATGTCGATGAATGTGCTTTTGGAGGAAGATACCGACCCCGTCATCTGGCGCGGGCCGGTCATCGCGGGCACGGTGCTGCAGTTTTGGACGGACGTCATCTGGAACGATGTGGACTTCATGTTCGTCGACATGCCTCCTGGAACGGGAGATGTGCCGCTGAGCATCTATCAGTCGGTTCCGTTGGACGGCATCGTCATCGTGACGAGCCCGCAGGAGCTCGTTTCCATGATCGTCAAAAAGGCGGCGAATATGGCGGAAAAGATGAATGTTCCCATCCTCGGCATGGTCGAAAACATGAGTTATGTGGTCTGTCCCGATTGCGGCAGGACCATCGAGGTATTCGGCAAGAGCAGGCTGGAAGAGGTTGCCAAGGAGTATGGAGTAACAAATACCGCGCGCATCCCGTTCGATGCGTCGCTCGCTTCCTGCTGTGACAGAGGGCTGATCGAACTGTTTGAAGGGGAGTACCTGAAAGCATTTTTTGAAAAGCTGGAAAAATGCTGAAAGATGCCGCCCGATGTTGTAACG
>CAJFGA010000079.1 GCA_904374385.1 uncultured Clostridia bacterium
TGCCGTTCAATCCCATAAAACGATCGAGTCGACCGAAAAGCGCTCTTTGCTGCGCAATACGACGGTATGCAACCCCTCTTCCAACGGCTGTGACAGAAAATCGGGTACATTTTCGCCCTGCCCGGCAGTTTCCGCGCGGAGGCCGTCCACGAGTATTTCTGCACCCGCAAAGCCCGCCTCATCCCCGCTAAAAATCGCAAAGCGCGTACCCGTAAATGAAAATTCGAGCGAAGCGTTCTGACCGGCATAGATATGCCCGTAGGTAGAAAATGCAGGGCAAAACGTCCAGTTGCCGCGCATAAGAAACATTTCCTCGTCGGGCGAATGATAAACCCCTCCCGCGACGGCATCCGACAGTCCGATGCGGCGAAAAGCGATATATTTCGTTGCCGGCGCCCATGTATCGGTTACCACCAATTTACAGAAACGCAAATCCGTTTTCGGGAAGTCGGCGATCACGTCGTAGCCGCTGCGCGGCGCATCATGAACGTCGGCAAGCAGATGCAAGCCGTCTATATCCATTCCGCCGTATAGGCAAAAATCTTTCGGCTGGTATTGCCGCGACGGCTCACCGTAGACGGTCAGTCTGTTGGCGTGCACGGTTTTACCCAGATCGATCGTGAGTACAAAGGGCGATGCCGCCGTGATATCTGTTCTGTCCGAATGAATGAAATTGGTATCGTCCTCATCGAACAGGACATCGATCGAATAGTCCTTTCCCCAAGGCCTATAATTTGTTTCCACGAGCGATTGCTCCGTCGACAGCGGCCTATCATAATCGTAATTATAGGCATGCGGATAAAAATAATCAGTTTCAAAGGGTATCTCTTCCCCCATTGCGGGCAAATGTTCCGATTGGCGCAATTCGATAACGAGGGTCACCTCGCCCGCATCAAAGGCGCCGCTCTCCTCTGTCAATGCCAACGTGACAAATATTTTGCCGGATTCGCGGTGCGCCGTATCCGGCGTATAAACATAGACACTTTCTTCTTTTTTTTCAAGCGTGCCATGAGCGGGCGCCGATACGGCTTTAATTTTGACGCCGATACCTTTCGGCGCTACGATTTGAGTATGCAGATCCAAGGTAAACGGTTTGCCCGTAGGAATTTCATACGGCTGCGCGGTACGGCAGAAATATTCTTCACCGTCCCGCAGACAGCTGCGCCCCGTCTGATACACGGATGCGACGGGCACAAACATCGGCCCGCTGCCGGCATATTCCTCTATAAGTTCTGCGGAAACGGCCTGATGCAGTATGTCTTTAAAGTAATACGTCATATCGTATCCGGTCGCTTCGCTGACCGCACGATACCATACGTCTGCCCCGCCGCTGCCGTTTCCGCTTTGCGTGGCGCGGATAAATGCATCCTGTCCGAACGCATGCAGTAAATTGGCATAGGTATCCAACCCCGCATTGGGAGAAGAATTGGCGAGCGTTTGGCGAAGCACCCAACTCGGATTGGTATATCGGTTCCAGCCCGTTGCATACTGCCCTTCGTTTGACCCTCCTACAAAGCGCTTCGCGGAAATGCGCGTAAACAGGCTGTATTCGACCAAACTGACGGCGTTGTTGGTCACCTCGTCGCCGGGCGCAAAGCCGAATCGCTGAAAATGGTGATTGAATTCATGGATACACCCCCAAAAGGCGTCGGATGCGTCGCGGATCGCCTCCTCCGCATCCAATGCCGCGCTCATGCAGTACAGCGGGCAATTGACGGTGTATCGCCCTACAAAGGCGACCATGCTCCCCGCCGCGATGAACGGATCATACAAAAAATTGATGCCCGTATCCCCCGGAGAGCCCGCGGGAACTTTGTTGGAAACGAGCGCGATCTTGTCCCAAAGAGAGGCAGCCTGCGACAGTTGGTCGTAATCGAACTGAGCCGCGCGGGCATGCGGACCGGAATGGCGCACGCCATCGTCCCAAACTTCAAGATCAAAGTACGGCGCAGAGGAATCTTTGTACCGATCAAATTCTTCCCGCGTCGTGGCGCCCGAAATAAAATGGGAATATGGAACGCCGCCCGTGATGGTGACCGTAAATTCTGCCCCCGCGCGGACCGGCTGGATATAGATCGGCCCGCCTAAAAAAGAGCCGACATACCCTTCCCGCTCATGAACCGTCATGGTATTGGAAATAACGGGCATACGATTAAAATCGCGGGCGAGCCATATATTGTTTGCCTGCCCATTGGTGAGCACCTGACCGATCTGCACCATCAGCCCGCCCGTCGCCGCAAGGGAATCCTCTTCCATCTCGATCTTGATGATTTCCCCCGCAGGCGCATATAGGCCCGTGATATGATTGCCCAAACTGCGCGCACGAATAGTGAGGCGCTTACACACTGCCGGTTCGTCATCGCGCACATCCCCCTCGTACATACCGACAGAAGCGGTATGTTTATATAATTTGCCGCCCGTCGCCTCCCCGTTCAGGTACAAAAAGCCGTCTGCATCCATGCTGTCATAGGTCGTCGGCGAAGCGACCAAAGACATATTTTCGTCGAGAATTGCCTGTTTTTCCTCTTCCGTAGCGGACAGCGCTATGCCATAGGCGGGATATTTTTCCAATCCGCCGTCAGAGACCTGCGGCAAATGCCTTTCGGCCGTTCCCAAATATTCCGCATACATCCCTACTTTGCCCGTATTGTGCATTTTTTCCTCAAAAAGCGTTTCGGGATAAGGATCTTGTGGTTCATCCGGCAGATCGGGGACGGGCGGGTCCGGCAAAGAATCCTCCTGCGACGGCGGCGTGGGAGGATTTGTCTCCGGCGACTGTCCGTCCGAACAAGCCGCCAAATTCAATAAAAATAAGAGCACTGCAACGGCCAGCGCCGCACGCATACAAACTTTTTTCATCTTACCTCTCTCCTGTCGGACATAACGCCTTACACGCGCACTCCGCAAATACATTTTGCCTAAGTATGATAGGAATTATGTAAAAATTTTTTCTTTTACGTACATAACGCCTTTCGGCCAAAAAAAATTTTGCATAGAGCGAAATAAAAAACTGCCGGCAGAGCGCACGCATTTATGACGTGACAGTCGCGCAGTTATTGCTTGCTGCCGAAAACGGGTACCCTCCTTGCCTTCCCCCTAAGAAGGAAGGCTTTTTAGTTTGCTTTGCCGCCTTTTGTAACGGCCCAATGGGAATCCTTTTTTCTGCTCATCGGCTGAGCCCCTTTTGCCCCTCGACGATCGAGGGTTTTTTTGAATACAAAAAAGAAAAGCTCTTCGCGGCGGAGAGCTTTTCTTTTTATAACCTTGCAATCAAACTGCTTGGTATAGATCAATAATGGAAACCGAATTGGTTATACTTGTTTTTCTCTCTTTTTCCAAACATTAAAATACTCAAACACGAGCATCGTAATATAAGCGAAAGAAAGCAATAAAATCCCGCAAAACCACCATGTTAAAATTGTATCGGGAAGGAGCGGCGAAAAAATTTGCATTGCATCATCAAAACCCAGCGCCGTTATTTCAAAGATCCCGAAAGTCATCACGCAGCAAAGACCCAAAGGCAAAACATACCACTTTTTTATAGTAGGCACAAAATATTTTGTGATCGTCATTAGCATAATGACATAAAACATAATTGTATGATGTAAAGCCCGCTGATCGTAGCAGGATAGAAAATTGAAGAAGCTTGTCCTATAAAATCAGGATAAACCAAGACAATAAGCCCGCCGATAAATCCGAGATAGCATATAAAATGAAACACAAAATTATTCCTTTTACCGATTAAAAGCGCGAGCGAAAGAATTAAACTGCTAATTCCGCAAAAAGTATCGGGAATAAGGAACCAAGCACTATTGTACTTCATGACCAAAGTTGTTCTGTTCCAAACAATACAAATAAATAATAGGCCCCCGATTATTTTCATTATCAAAGCCAACATTTTTTCGGCTTTAGCGTATTTTAAAATAAAAAATGTCAAAATTATCGCGATAACAATAAAAACAGCCAGATATGTTAAATGTTGCCAACCAAAAACTTTGGGCATAAATTTCTCCTATGTATAGACTTTGTCCGTGTTTATTTTTGATCAAACGTATTCTTTTTAAAATAAAAAGAAAAACCTAAATCAAACACTTTCCCAAGTTGTTCAATTTAGGTTTTTGTGGTGGAGTAGCGGGGAAAGAGTTTGAACATTTTTCAAGCCCTTTATTGCCGCGTTTGTTTCGTCAAGCCGCACGCGCTCAATCGTTTTGTCAACGCCAAAATTCAGATACGTTACAATTTCGTTGTCATAGACATAGACCATAAACACAAGATTATCAATAATTTTGCGCTGGTACTCTTTGTCGGTCGGTTCGCCTTTGATAAGTTCGGCAACGAATGCAAGTATCTGCTGTTTCGTTACCTGCCGCCCGCGCTCTAATTCGATTTGCGATTTTTGCGCTTGCAGGTCGGCAAGCAATGTTTCATAGTCCTGCATTTTCTTTTCAATGCCCGCGCGGAGCAATGCGCTTTTTGCCTCGATAAAAGCATTCGTCAAGTTTTCAACTTCCTGTTGCGCTTGCGTTATGCGCGTTTCTATGCTCCGCAAGCCGCTATCGCCCGTACGCTGCTCATAATATGCAATCGTATCAGCGGCGGCGCGGTCGGCGTTCTTCTTATCGCTCAAAAAGTCTTTGACCGCTTGGGTAACTTGCATTTCCAAATTGTCTTTGTTTTCCCGCGATTTATGGCACAAGCCTTTTTTCTTCTGTTTGCAAGCGTAATAATAGTGCTTTTTCCCGTTGCAACTTGTGCCACCGTCCGCAACGATAGCCGTGCCGCAATGCCCGCAATAGGCTTTGCCCGTGAGCAAATACGGCTCTACTGCCGAATTTGCGCCCGCTAAAATCTTATTTTTTGCAAGCCGCTTTTGCACCTCGGCAAAAAGCAGTTTGTCTATAATCGGGGGATAGGTATTTGCGCAAAGCCTGCCGCCGAAGTAATATTCGCCCGTGTATTTCGCGTTCGTCAGCCACCTGTCAAAAGTTCTGCCTTTGAATGGTTTGCCGTTGAAACGCTCGCCCCGTGCATTGAGCGCGGCGGCTATGTCTTTCTTGTCTGTGCCTTTGGCATATTCGGTA
>CAJFGA010000080.1:0-4756 GCA_904374385.1 uncultured Clostridia bacterium
CCTGCGGTCTGTTTCTGTTGCACTTTCCTTGAAGTCGCCTCCACCGGACGTTATCCGGCGTCCTTGCCCTGCGGTGCCCGGACTTTCCTCACGGCGAAAAGCCGCGCGGCCGTATGATCAACTCGGGGCAATTATTATAACCGAAAGGGCACTGCAAAGTCAACTTTTTTGCGCCCGCGCCGGCGAACTATTTTTTCATTCAAACGCTTGTCATTTGACGGAAAATGCTATAAAATATATTTGAGAAAATTCTTTTATTCGGAGCTGATTTAATATGAAAAAGACTAAGATCGTATGTACTCTCGGCCCCGCCTGCCGCGACGAGGAAATTTTGACCAAAATGGTGCTCGCCGGCATGAACGTGGCGCGGCTCAACTTTTCTCACGGCGACTATGCCGAACACGCCAAAAACATCGAACTCATCAAAAAAGTGCGCGAAAAGCTGAATATCCCTCTTCCCATCATGCTGGATACAAAGGGGCCCGAACTGCGCATCAAAACTTTCAAAAATAAAAAGATCACCTTAAAAGAGGGCGACGAATTTACTTTCACTACCGAAGACATTGAGGGCGATCAGACCCGCGTTTCCGTTTCCTATAAAGGCATTGTAGACGACTTGGAACCGGGTGACACGATCCTCCTCAACAACGGGCTGCTCATCTTTAAGGTCATCGGCGTCAACAAGACGGAGGTCAAGACCCGCGTTGAAGTGGGCGGCGAACTCTCCGATAAAAAGAGCATGTTCTTCCCCGGCAAAACGCTCAGTCTGCAATACCTGAGCGAGCAGGATAAGAGCGACATCCTCTTCGGCATCGAACAGGGCATCGACTTCATCGCCTGCTCCTTTACCTCTAAGGCGCAGGACATCATCGACATCCGCAAACTGCTCGAAGAGCACGGAAATCCCGACATCGATCTGATCGCCAAGATCGAGAGCCAGAGCGGCGTCAACAACATCGACGAGATCCTCGAAGTTGCCAACGGCATCATGGTCGCGCGCGGCGACCTCGGCGTAGAAGTCCCCTATGAAGAGCTGCCGCAGATCCAAAAGATGCTCATCAACAAGTGCCGCCTTGCGAGCAAGCGCTGCATCACCGCGACGGAGATGCTCGAATCGATGATCAACCAGCCCCGCCCCACCCGTGCGGAAATTTCCGACGTCGCCAACGCCGTATATGACGGCACGAGCGCCGTCATGCTCTCCGGCGAAACGGCAGGCGGCAAATATCCCGTGCAAGCGGTCGAAGCCATGGCAAAGATCTGCGTGGAAACGGAGAAGCATCTCGAAACAAAATACAACGAAAAGCGCCCGACCATTACAAGTCCGGCAGACGCGCTCTCTCATTCGGCGTGCGTGCTTGCCGAAGATATCGGCGCCAAGGCGATCGTCGTATGTTCACGCTCGGGCGGCACGGCAAGGCTCGTTTCCCGCTTTCGCCCCAACATCGACATTATCGGCATGACCATCGAACCGATGTCTTATCGCAAGCTCGCCCTGTCATGGGGGGTCATCCCCGTCCTGTCGGAAGAGTTCACCTCGATGGACGTCCTGTTCTATCACGCCAAACGGGCGGCGATCGAATCGGGTCTCGTCAAGAAGGGTGACCGGATCGTCATCACGGGCGGCAATCCAAACGGCAAATCGGGCAATTCCAACGTCATCAATATCGAACAAATTTAACTTGTTCGCTTTAATAAATATCCACCGGCAAAGCCGGTGGATATTTATTTTCGGGCCATCAGCCCTAATACTGCCATCAGCGCGCAAGCTGCGCCCGAGCGGCCTGACAGGCATGCAGTTGTTGCTCACTGCACGCTGACGTCCTCGTTTTTTATACGATAAGATAGCGGCACGCTTTCGCGTACCGCTACCTTATAGTGAGAGAATATGAAAAAAGTTTGTGTGGTCGGCAATTAAATCGGTAGATCCCCTTCCGAATCTACGCCTATATCATACCGCACAATTATGATTATTGCATGAAAACAAAATGACTGAAAGTAAAAAAATTTGTTAATCAGCGTACTTTTCGAAGATCGCTTCGGCGACGCGCAGCCCATCCGCCGCGCTGCTCATGATGCCGCCCGCATAGCCGCACCCTTCACCGCACGGATATATGCCGCCGTGCGTCACGCTTTCCAGCGTCTCTCCGCGCAATATGCGCACGGGGGAAGAAAATCTCGTTTCCGGCGCTGTCAAAACTGCATCGGGATGATCGAATCCCGAAAGCCGCCTGCCCATATCCCGAAGCGCCGCCTTCATCGAGTCGGCAACGATGGCCGGGAACAGTTCGTTTAGATCGCACATGGTCGTCCCCGCCGCATATGTCGGGAGCACTTCGCCAAACCGTGCGCTCGCCCGCCCCGCGAAAAAATCCTCGACCCTCTGTACGGGCGCAGCATAGCAGCCGCCCGCCATGGCAAAGGCGGCGCGCTCGATCTTCCCCTGGAACTCCGCCCCGTCCAACACATGCCCCCTGTCATAGTCCTCGCGCCTGATCTGTACGAGTAGGGCGCTGTTTGCATTCTTTCCGTCGCGCGCATAGTTGCTCATACCATTGGTCACGACGCTGCCCCGTTCGCTGGACGACGGCATAACAAATCCGCCCGGGCACATACAAAAGGTAAACGCGCTCCGTTCGCCCGCATGGCTGGCGAGCTTATAATCGGCGGGAGGCAGCGAAGTATGCCACGCAGAGTACTGTGCCGCACCTATTTTTTCCTGTAAATGTTCGATGCGCGCGCCGACAGCAAACTCCCTTTGCTCCATTGCAAATCCATTCTTTTCCAAAAAAGCAAAAGTATCCCGGCTGCTGTGACCGATCGCCAACACGAGCGCGTCGCAGGGAAAAGCCAAGCGCTGCCCCGTTTTGCCGTCTGCGGCCAATGCCTCATAGATCTGCCCCTCCCGCATACGCAATCCGTCAAAGCGGGCGTGAAACCGCACTGCCCCTCCGCGCGCCAAAATGTATGCGCGCATCCGCTTGAGAATATCCCTTAAATTATCGCTGCCGATATGCGGTTTGGCGAGATATAAGATCTCTTCCGGCGCGCCGAACTTTGCGAACAATTCCAGCACTTCTCGGTTCAGCGGCGTATGCGTCTGCGTATTCAGTTTTCCGTCCGAAAAAGTGCCCGCGCCGCCCTCTCCGAATTGCACGTTCGTCTCCTCGTCTAAAACGTGCGAACGGAAAAACCGCTCGTTTTTTTCGGCGCGTTCGTCCACATCCCCTCCTCTCTCCAAAAGGGTCGGGCAGAAACCGTGATCGAGGAGGCGCAGTGTGCAGAACAGCCCTGCCGGCCCGCTCCCCACAACCACGATCCGCTTCTCTTTATGCTTTGCCTCCGGTAAGATATCCTGTCTGCCTTGAGGCGGCGCTTTTTCTGCTTCGATCGAATATACCCAGCGGATATCCGCTTTATTGCGCGCGTCCAAAGACTTGCGCAAAATGCGAAGATAGCCGCATTTGCCGCGCAATTTTTCTTCGGCGATCTTGCGCAGTTTTCCTTCGCTCTCTCCGATCTTCAGTTTTATATTATCGATCCTCATGGTAAAGCTCCGCGATCCTCCGTGCACAGCGCACGCCGCTCGAAAATGCCCACTGTAAATTGTAACCGCCGCATTCTCCGTCCACGTTCAAAATTTCTCCGGCAAAAAACAGGCCCTCTTCCCTCTTGCTCATCAAAAACCCGTCCGTTTCCGCAAGCGGTATCCCGCCCTTAGTGACCTGCGCATTATCAAATCCCATACTGCCCGCAATTTGCAGGCGAAAATCTTTGACGCGCGCGGCGATCTCGTCCGCCCTGCCCGCCAGCGCGCCGCACTTTATGTCTGCACCGATGCCGAGAGAGCGCATCACCGCCCGCGCCGCCGCACTGTTGACGATGCAGCGAAGCAGGTCTTCCGAAGCGAGCGCGCCGCACAGACGCGCCTTATGCCGCAGGAGAGCGCTCAGTTCTCCCGCTCCGCATTCGGGCAGAAAATCGAGCGAAAGCGTATCGCCTTCCGCCGCGCGGGAAGACGTCTTGAAGATCGCGTTTCCGCTCACACCGTAATCGGTAAAGATGACGTCGCCGCGGCAGGCATATAGCGGCACCCCGCCGCGCGTCAGCGTAACGCCGCAGTCGCAGCGAATGCCCTTCAATCCCTTGATAGGCTCTCGCTCCGTCTTCAGCTGCACGAGCGCCGGAGAAAGGGGCGTAACGGTATGACCGAATTTCTGCGCAAGGGCATATCCGTTTCCGTCCGAACCGAAATGGGGCGAAGCCTTTCCTCCCGCCGCAATGAGCAAATAGCGCGCCCGGTAATCGCCTCGATCTGTCTCTACACAAAACAGCCCTTTCCTCTTTTCGGCACGCTTTACCTGCTCACCCGTCTTGACGGCAACGCCGCGCGCCGACAAAGCAAAGCGCAGGATATCCGTGACCGACGCCGCTTGGCGAGACGCGGGGTACACCCTGCCCTCTTCGTCCGCCGTAAAATATCCGCCCGATTCCGTCAAAAAGCGCAAAAGATCGTCCTTTCCAAACGCGCGTAAGATCTCTCCGACCTTTTCCAAGTCGTCCGAAAAATAATGATCGGCGCCCATCCGTTCGTTGGTCACATTTCCCTGTCCGTTGCCGGTCGCAGACAATTTTCTGCCCACGCGATCGTTGCGCTCCAAAAGCAGGATCTTTCCTATGCCCGCCGACGCGAGAAAGAGCGCCGCCGCCATGCCCGACGCACCGCCGCCTATGACTGCCGCCGTATAATTTTTGC
>CAJFGA010000080.1:4821-6084 GCA_904374385.1 uncultured Clostridia bacterium
AATTTTTAACGAAATTTTTTGCAAACGCACAGGGAAAAATTCTCAACAACTTGACAATTTTTCGATTTTATATTACTATATAATCAGCAAAACATAAAAGGTATCTGCTTATTATGGGATTTTTTGAAGAAATCGTCAACTATTTCAATGCAAACACGCAAAACAAAATTTTGTGCATCGCGGCCATCGCGATCGCCGTTATTTTGATCGTTCTGATCATCGTTGCGATCGTTCTCGGCGCGAAAAAGTCCAAGCGCAAAAAGGCGGAACAAGAAGCCGCCGCGCAGGAGGAGGCAACCGCCGTCCAACCGAAGGAAGAACCGCAAACGGTCCCTCTCCCCGCGCAGCAGAAAACGCAGCCCGTGCAGGCGAAGACGGCGGCCGAAACGAAGGAAATCGCAGCCGATCCCCCTGCGCAAAAAGAGCCCGCCGACGACAAGGCATATGCGTCGCCTTCCGCCTCCCAACCCGCCGCGCCCGAAAGCGCACAGGCGGAGCAGCCGCCTGTAAAGAGCGAGCCGCAAAAAGATTCTATGCAGCCGACCGAAGAACCCGCTGCGGAAAAATCCGCACCGGTCCAGCAAGCGCAGTTTGCGGAATCGGCGCAAGAAACGCAAACCGCCGACGAGCCCGCCCCCGCCAAAAAAACGGAAAAGCCCGCCAAGACGGCGAGCGCCCCCGCGGCAAAAACGGCCGCCCCCGCGGCAAAAACGGCCGCCCCTGCGGAACGCTCTGCCGCTGAAACGGAGCGGGCGGAAAAGTCTGCGCCGGCAGCGAAACCGGCACAGCCGTCAGCCCCCGCGCCGCAGCATACTGCAGAAAAGAAGCCCGCCGTCCCCTCCAAGCCGGAAGAGGAAGAAAAGAAATCGATCTATGCGGGCAAGTGGGTCATCCATAAAAATACGGAGACGGGCGCTTATTATTTCGATCTGCTCGCCTCCAACGGCGAAAAACTGCTCAGCAGTATCGATTATACTTCCCTCTCCGGAGCGCGCAGCGGCATCCAAACGCACAAATCCAATATCGCCAAAAACAATTTTACGATCGCGACGAGCAAAAACAAGCAGTATTTCTTCAAGCTCATGAACGGCTCCAAACAGCTCCTCTGCACGGGCGAAACGTACAAAGTGCGCGCACGTTGCGAAAGCGCGATCGAATCGGTCAAACGCTTTGCGGAAACGGCCGTCATCGTCGTAGATAAGGGCGAACCGAAAGATAAAGATAAGGAAGAAAAAGAGGAAAAATAAGGTAAATCGAACATCG
>CAJFGA010000081.1 GCA_904374385.1 uncultured Clostridia bacterium
CGTTCTTCTCCGCGCACCCTTTGCAAACAGCGAAAACAGCGGTTACTTTTCCTGCTCGGAAGATTTTTCGGATAAAACGGAGGTTGGCGACACGCTCGGCAGGGTGGCCTGCCATCTGTGCGTTATCGGAGAGGATGTATATATCGCCAACTATCTGAGCGGTAGCATCGTAAAAAATTGCGAAAGGGCGGTCGCACATACGGGGCACGGCGCAAACGCGCAGCGGCAGGAAGCGCCGCACACGCATTGCGTTACCCCTTCTCCCTGCGGCAATTACGTTCTCTGCGCCGATCTCGGCACGGATATGCTGTACATATATGACAGATATCTGCATTTGAAAGATACGGCAAACGTACCGCCGGGGTACGGGATTCGGCACATCGTCTTTTCGAAGGACGGAAAATATATTTACGCGGTCAACGAATTGGTGCCGTCCGTCAGCATATTTGAATGGCGAAACGCAGGCGCGCGCTGTTTAAGGACGGAAAAACTGACGGAATCGGAGGGCGCGACAGGCGCGGCGATACGGCTTTCAAATGACGGTAAATTTTTATACTGCTCCGTGAGAGGAGAAAATGCGCTGTATGTTTTCGGCATAGGGAACGCTGGCCTGCAACTTATTCAAAAATGTGCCAGCGGCGGAGACAGCCCGCGTGACTTTAATATCATAGAAGACAAATTTTTGCTCTGCTGTAACGAAAACAGCGATAACGTAACCGTTTTTTCTTTACAAAAAGGACAGGTCGGCAGGCCGATTTGCAAGTCGGGATTGCCGTCGCCGCTGTGCTGTATGGAGTAAATTCGCCCGTTCAAGGAGATCGGACTATGGACAAAGACATCGTTCTGAAATATTTTGAAACAAATCGAGATTATGCCGATAAAAAAATAAAGGAAGGCATCGAAAAAAATCGGAAAGGAGATTTTGAGCTGTGCTTCTGTGACGACGAGGAAAAGTTTGTTTCGGTGCGTCAGGTCGGGCATAAGTTCAAGTTCGGTTGCAACGCCTTTATGATAGGCGGTTTTGAATGCAAACAAAAGGAAGAAATCTATCGCCAAAAGTTTAAAAATTTATTTAACCTTGCCGTCGTCCCGTTCTATTGGGACAGCTTGGAGCCCCGAGAAGGCGCGCTGCGTTTCGGCGCAGATTCCGAATATATTTACCGCCGTCCCGCGCCCGACGTTGTTTTGGAATTTTGCAGACAATACGGTATCGAGCCCAAGGGGCATTGCCTTTTGTGGGCGTTCTGCAATCCGGAATGGCTGCAAAAATACGGCGAAAAAGATAAAAAGCGCCTGATTGAAAAGCGATTCGAAGAGATCGCGGCGAGATACGCAGGGGAGATCCCTTCTTTCGATGTGGTCAACGAATCGGCGTCGACATATGCGGTCGGCAGAAAAAATCTGTTTGAAGGCTATGAGGAGTTTGCCCTGAACATGGGGGCAAAATACTTCCCTCACAGCAGAAAGTTTTTAAATGAAACCAACGATTCCGTTTGGAACTATGCGTGGGCAAGGGGCGGAAAATATATTCCGTTTTACATGCAGGCGGAAAAATTGCTGAACAGCGGCAAAAAAATAGACGCGCTCGGAATCCAGTACCATCTCTTTTTTAAAGAAGAACAGATGCGCGAGGAAGAAATTTTAAAAAGTTATCTCGATCCCGCCGTCCACTTTGATGTGCTTGAAACGCTCGGAAGGCTTGGTCGTCCTATGCAGATTTCCGAAATCACCGTACCGAGTTATTTCCGTTCCGGAGAGGCAAACGAGGAGATACAGGCTTTCATAACGGAGGAACTGTATCGCCTTTGGTTTTCCGTCGAAAACATAGAGGGCATCGACTATTGGAACCTCGTCGACGGATATGCGACGGGCGCCGAGCGGGGAACCTGCGGCGGTGAAAATTATTACGGGGGCGGCCTTCTCGACTTCGATATGCGCGAAAAACCGGCGTATCGCGCGTTGGATCGGCTGATCAACGGGGAATGGAAAACCTGCTTTGAGGAAAAAAATATACGAAGCAAACTGCGCTTTCGCGGTTTCTATGGAACATATGAGATCAGTATAGAGGATGCAAAGGGCAAAACGGTCAAAATAATATCATTGGAACATGACGGCGCAAACGTTTCTTTTTAATCAAGATATGAAAGCGGACAATTTCAGTAGGGATGCCATACAAAAGGAAAGGATCATTCCTTTGGTAACCATAGAAAAAATCGATGAAGTGGATAAAATATTCCGCGCTTTGGAAAGCAGCGGATTGTGCTGCGCCGAAATTACGTTTCGCACACAATGCGCAGCGGAGGCAATCGCATATGCCGTAAAATATTTTCCAAAAATTCGGATCGGCGCGGGAACGGTGCTCAATGCGGCACAGTGCGAAAGTGCATTGGACGCCGGTGCAAAATTTATTATATCGCCGGGATTGTCTGCTTCCGTAGCAGAAATCTGCAGAATGCGAGATGTTTCGTATTATCCCGGCTGTGTTACGCCGACGGAAATCATGCAGGCATTGGCGCTTGGGTTAACGGTCGTAAAGTTTTTCCCTGCCGACATCTACGGAGGGATAAAGGCGGTCAAAGCGTTATCCGCACCCTTTCCTCAGATAAAATTTATCCCTACCGGAGGAGTAACATGGCAAAATGCAGATGAATACCTGCGTTGTGATAAAATTTATGCCGTCGGAGGCAGCTTTTTTACGAAGGATGCCTTGCAGAAAATGGCAAGTTTATAATTTTCCGAAGAAAAAGTTATTGAACCATAAGATAAAACGCGTTATTCATAAGATCGATTCTTCAATGAATTGGAAGCAATCGGAACGAAAAACGCGATCATATAAAATTTTGAGATAAAGGAGAAATGATTATGTCTTTTATGAAAAGATTGCTGGCAGTTTTGCTTGGCTGCGCGACGGCGCTGACTGTGGTCGGTTGTGCCACGCCCACTGGGCCAGACAATCCTCCCGAAGAAGAAGTCAATCGCGACAAAACGCAGCTGTACGTCTTTAACTACGGCGGCGGCTTCGGCAGAGAATGGCTGGACGCGGCGAAACAGAGGTTTGAAGCCCTGCATGCCGACGACGTATATGAAGAAGGTAAAAAGGGCGTTCAGATCATCATCGATCACAGGAAAGAGAGCCTTACGTCGGAACAGTACAAAACATCTTCCAACGAGGTGTTCTTTACCGAGGGGGTCAATTTTTACAATTTGTATAACGGAGATACCTTCCTCGACATCACGGATGCGGTCACGGAGCCGTTGAGCGACATCGACGCCGACGACACGCAGAGCATAGAGGACAAGATGTATGACGAACAGCGCGATTTCTTCGGCGTGACGGAAAACGGTGAGACCAAGTATTACGCCGTGCCGCACTATTCAGCGTTTTACGGCATTATGTACGACATCGACCTCTTCGAGAACAATAAATATTATTTTGCAAAGGATCAGTCTCTCTATGAAGAGAGCGGGCTTCTCGAAGACAAATTTATCAGCAACATGAACCCGACCCGCTCCGACGGCCCCGACGGGACAGGGGGGACTTACGACGACGGATTGCCCGCCACGTACGAAGAATTTTTTGAACTGTGCGATTACATAGCCTCGACCAGCGTGATGCCCATTCGCTGGACGGGTGCGAACTACCGCGATTATCTGACGGCGTTAATGGTCTCTCTGATGGTGGATTACGAGGGCAAAGACAATATGATGATCAACTTCACCTTCGACGGCACGGCGGATAATCTCGGCACGCTCAGCGGAACGGATTTCGTCTACGACGGGCGGGCTACGGATATCGATGAGAGCAACGGTTACGAACTGAGCCGTACCGACAGCCGCTATTATGCGCTCAAGTTCCTCGAACAGCTGTGCATAGACGACAACGATCACAACAAATACCACACCGATCCCGTCACGCAGCTCGATCTGGCGTTCAACAGCGGTTTTTCGCACATGGACGCGCAGGAATACTTTTTGCAGGGCGGCTACGATCAGGGCATCGGCCGGGCGGCGATGCTGATCGACGGCAACTGGTGGCAGATGGAGGCGGCGAACACGTTCGAAAGCATGGCCGATTTCTACGGCGACGAGCTTTCCGCGGAAAATCGCAACATCGGCATCATGCCCCTTCCCAAGGCAAACGAGCAGAAGGTGCAGGAAGGCAAGGAATCGGGCGTAAGGCAGACGATCGTCGATGCGCAGTATTCCGTCGCTTTCATCAAATCCACGATCGATGAAAACAAGATCGATCTTGCCAAGGAATTTCTTCGCTTTGTCAATACGCAGGAATCGCTTGTCGAATACACGACGATAACGAATACGCCCAAGGCGCTCGATTATTCGCTTTCGGAAACGGAGATGGCGCAGCTTTCGCCCTACGGAAGGAGTACGTTTACCCTGCTTGCCGACTCTGAAATCGTGTACCCGTATT
>CAJFGA010000082.1 GCA_904374385.1 uncultured Clostridia bacterium
GCAGCCTTTTCGTCTGCAATCATGGTCGAGGTGACGGGACTTGAACCCACGACCTCTTGGTCCCTAACCAAGCGCGCTACCAAACTGCGCTACACCTCGAGTTTGTATGTTCTCTTTCGCTGATGACCGCAATTACTTTTATCTCGATCCGCAACGGAAGCCCGTACAAAAACAGCATAATATATTATACATGATTTTACAAAAAAGTAAAACGTTTTGAGGGGGATGGGCAAAAATTTTTTAGATTTTATTTCGTTGCAGGCAGTTTTCCTTCATTGCGCAAAAAGGACAGAAAGGCGCGGCAGCCCGCCTCGATCTCGCGGTATGCCGTAGCAAAATCGCGCGTGTACCAAGGGTCTTCGATGTCTTTGGGAGAATCAGTATAATCGAGCAAGCGGCGCACCTTGCCGTCGCGATCGCCGGAAATGCGCTCTATGCTACGCACATGCCAGCTTTCCATCGCCAAAATATAATCGTATTTTGGATAATCTGCCGCCGTATAGCGAGCAGCGCGCTTGCCCGTACAATCGATGCCGTGGCGGGACAATTCCGCGCGGGCGGGCGGATAGACGGGGTTGCCCTCTTCCTCGCCGCTGGTGCCTGCCGATGCGATGAAAAAACGATCGGTAATGCCCTCGCGCGCGGCCATATCTTTTAAAATAAATTCACCCATCGGCGAGCGGCAGATATTGCCGAGGCAAACGAACAAAACTTTGATCATAAATCCCTTTCCTTGATATTCATAACGGCGCACTATAAGATAAAGCCCTTCCGCCTATCGCGGAAGGGCTTTGTTTACCTTTACATCTCAGCCGAGGCTGGAAAGATCGGAATAGCGGCGCGTATAAATCGTGACGTTAGCGTCGTTATTCAACAGTTCGCGCACCCTGCTCTGCATATCTTCTACATATGTGGAGGTATCCTCTTCCTTCATCGCCTGATAGAAGTAGTAAGAGAAGGTGCCTTCGATGTTGCGGTCTTCATAAACAAAGCCTTCCTGATAGACCACATCGGCGGGGATCGCATAGCTGACATAAATGACGTGCCAGCCGTAATCGGTCAACACCACATAGACGGTTCCCGTGCCCTGCGCGATTGCTTCCTGAGCGGCATATTCAAATTCGGCAACGTAAGAAGTCGAATATCCCTTAGCCGCGATGGAATAACCTAAATAGGAATTGAGGCAACCCGTATCGGTGGAGTAGGCAAACATCAGTTCGTTGAATGCGGAGATCGCATCGTAGGAAGCGCTGCCCTTTTGGAGAAGGGTCGCGGGCGTCGTATTTTCTAAGCCCTGTACTTTGCCCGTATAATAAATTGCCTGCGCGTAGTTATAATCGTATTCGTCGCCGTCGGCAATGAAGTCGCCGGAGGTTTTCGAATAGAACGCATCGCCCGCGGAAGTACCCGAAAGACTCAGCGAAGGATTGAGATAACCGAGATAGCTGTCCAATTCATTCAAGAAGTCATCGATCGTGATCTTATTGGGGATGAGGGTATACGTTTCGTCGTCATTGGGCGTTACGCTGCCCTGGTAGGGATATTTGCCGGCATAGCGGTCGATCCCGGTCCCGCCCTGCGTATAGCTGTCTTCAAAGAAAAGATAGGAGGAACCCGTGCCGTTATTATAATAATCGACGCCCGCTTCCGCCGCATCAAAGCTGTAATCGGTAGCCCCGTTGAACCAAGAAGCCCTTTGGTCCGTTCCCGTGATATACTGCGCCATCCGGTTGCGCTCTGCATAGTATGCCGCCGTCGTATTACTGTTTTGGAACGCCGTCAAATATGCGGACTGCCTGGTATTGAAGGGAATGAGCACGTTATACACGAAACCGTATCCCGCCGAGGGAGAATAAAGCACGAAAGAGGTATCGGACAAGCTGTCCATCGTGGTGACGAAGGAGGACGAAGTGCCCGTCGCGACGGTGCCCTGCTGCGCCTGCAGCATGAGGGCGTAATCGCTCAAATATGCGCTTTCGCTCTGTTCGACCGCATTCATGGCGAGCGTATCGGCAAATTTATTGATGAGCATCTGCTCGTACTGCGTTTTGAGTTCGAGCGTATAATAATTGAGCGCCGTGATGTCGGAAGGGTCTTCGGAATCGTCCTTCAAATAGTTGCTGTTGAGGGAATTGATGAAGCTGTTATATGCCTTGCGACGCGTGACGGGCGTGGAACCCTCGACGCGCTCATAGGCGCCCAGATCTTCGTTATAGTTGGAACCGGTGTAGACCTGGTAATCCAAAGCGCCGTCTTCCGTCTTGGGATAGTAATTCTCATCCTGCCCGTTGGCACCTGTGGGGGTCGCCCGGTCGCTGTCGGAACTCGAGCTGTGCTCGTGGTCGGAAGAGATGATCGTTTCTTCCGTCGAATCGATCGCGTTGTTGATCATCAGGCGGAGCTGATATTCCGCATAGTTCTTTTCGTCTTCCGTAAGGAAGTAGCCGATCATGGCGATGGTCTGCGCGTCGCCCGAAAGCCCCTCCGCATTTTTCGCAGCAAGATAATCGGTCACGTTCAGCCCGCTTTTGACGCGGATGCCGTCGGTAGCCTGTCCGTTGGCATCGACAACCACCTCATACCCGTAATCGGAAAGGTTGTCGAGCACCTCTGCAGAAAGGCTGTCGCGGTCGATAACCACTTCGCCCTCGCTCAGATAATAGATGATCGCGTACTGTGCCAAGATCTTGCGGCCGACGAGATCGTCCATGAGCATCTCGAATACCTCTGCATATGTGTAACTGCCGCTGGATACATAGCTGTAACCGTAGTTGATGAAATAGGCGACCAGATCTCTCTTATAGACATTTTCTGTGGTGACGATGTCGGAAAGGGAATCGGTCACTTCCGGCGAGAGTTCGTACGAGCTGCCGAAGATCGTGCCGAACATGGCGTTCAGCGAGTCCGTATCGTTGCCGATGTTGACCTCGGCGACTACCTGCTCCATATCCGCCCTGTTGTCGGTCGTGATCAGCTCGCATCCGGAAAACATGCCGAGCCCGAAAACGGCCGCCAAAAGGCAGCTTATGATTGTGATCAGTTTTTTCTTCATTGATATCACTCCGAAATACCGTTTAATCGCAATATAATTTATTATAACTTATTTTGTTTATAAAAGCAATCGTATTTTATGAAAAACTCGTTAAAATTTTCATCATATACGGCCGCATTCAAAAATCATGCACCTTTGCCGCCCGCGGCAAAGCGCAGAAATTTGGTCATGCCCAACATGACCTCTTTCGCATCGCGCGCGGCGGGAAATTCGATGGCGGGCGCACGGGTCATGTCCAGCCGTACGGACGATGCGTATTTTTCGAGCGCGGCGGAGAGGCGCGCGTCCGCAAGGCTTTGCAGGGAAGGCAGCTCCAGCCTGCCGCCCTTGCCGCTCACGGAGATCTTGCGCACGTTGAACTTTGCCGCATACGATTTGAGCACGGCGATGACGAGCAGGTTCAAGACCTCCCCCGGCATCTTGCCGTAATTCTCTTCGAGGGACAAACAGACGCGCTTGTAATCGTCTACGGTGCGGATCTCGGCGATCTGCTTGTAGCAATCCAGACGCGAGGCGCTCGCTTCGATATACTTTTCCGGAATAAAGGCATCCGCCTTGATGTCGAGATCGGCGACAGTCTGCTCTTCGCCCGTCAGTTCTTCTTTGAGAAGTTTCGCGTACAGTTCGTAGCCGACTTTATCCATGTGTCCGTGCTGTTCCCTGCCCAAGACGCTGCCGGCGCCGCGGATCTCGAGGTCGCGCATGGCGATCTTGAAGCCGGATCCGAGCTCGGTAAATTCCATGATGGCCTGCAGCCGCTTGCTCGCCGTTTCCGTCATCACCTTTTCCGGCTTGAAAGTGAAGTAGGCGTGGGCAAGAGCGGCGCCCCGCCCCACCCTGCCGCGCAGCTGGTAAAGCTGCGAGATACCGAGGCGGTCGGCATCGATGACGATGAGGGTGTTCGCGCGGGGCAGATCGATGCCGTTTTCGATGATGGTCGTGGAGACGAGAATATCCGTTTCGCCCCCGTAAAACTTCATGATGGAATTTTCGAGCACCGCTTTGTCCATCCTGCCGTGGGCGACGGAGATCTTGCCCTCCGGCACGATCTCCGCGATCTTGGCGGCAAAGGTGAAGATGCTCTCCACGCGGTTATATAAGATAAATACCTGCCCGCCGCGGGCAAGTTCCCGAACGCAGGCGTCGCGGATGAGCGTTTCCGTCTCCTCTACCACATAAGTCTGCACGGGCAGCCGCTCGGCGGGGGGCGTTTCGATGGTGCTGATGTCGCGGATACCCGAAAGGGACATGTGCAGGGTGCGCGGGATCGGCGTCGCCGTCATGGTCAAACAGTCGATG
>CAJFGA010000083.1 GCA_904374385.1 uncultured Clostridia bacterium
AAGGCTTTCCCCTCCGCGGATGCGGCGGGGAAAGCCTTTTAAATGAGCCGGCGCGGAACGTTCCGCGCCGGCTTCGTTTACTTTTATCGATTTAAAAATTTTTCTTTTTCTCTCTCGAATTCCTCTTCCGTAAGGATGCCCTCATCGAAAAGCGACTTCAATTCGCGCAAATAGGCGAGGCTTTTGACGTTGAACCGCCCCTTGCCTCTATATGCCCTGCCGGAGAAATGCTCTTTGTCCGAGGGCATGAACAGCGCATCGCTTTGATAGAGATCCGCCGCATCTTCGGAGACCTGGATCGGCAGGAGCGCGGCGCTTTTGTCGCGCATACAAAAATACAGGATCCAAAAGACGATCTCAAGCGCTAAGATCAGCAGCAAGGGAACATAAGCCGCCGTCGAAAAGGGCACAGCGTATCGGCTTGCGTCGTAAGTTCCGGACGTCAATCTGTCCCAAAGCTCTTGCCAGGAATTGTTGAAAGAAACCGTATAAAGCAGCCCGGCAACCGTATAGGCGACGCCGAACAGGACGGCAAAGACCGCCACAGCACGGAGAACGCCTTCGCCGCCGTCTTTTTTAGAAAAAAACAGCCAGCCGAGCGAAAGGCCCAGCATCAGAGCCGACCCCAAGAGCACCGCCCAACAGAGGATGCGCACGCAGAGCATCATGGCCGATGTATCCGTCAAGGAGAGCCCCGCGTGATATTCTTCGGAGATACTGTCGACAAGGGTGCGGAATTGGGCTTCCGTGATGCTCTCCCCGTACAGCAGATCGAAACCGTTTTCCGCCGTATCCGCGCCGTCGGGCGCGCCGATCGCCCCCTCGAGCTCCATACTGATGACGGGAAAGAACAGGCTTAAAAAAGTGATGAGTGCCAAAACACAGGCGGCGAGAGCCAAAACAATGCGCCTTGCCGTAAATTTACCCATATTACAACCTCTTATATTTACCCCTATTAGTATAACAGTTTTTGGAGGCAAATGCAAGACAATCGGATCAAAAGCCGAAAAAATATGAAACAACTGGCAGATATTATTTTGTTTTTACAGGAAAAAATGCTTGTGCATTTTGCAAAAACGGCCTTGTCCTTTCATAAAAAAAACCTATTGCGGCATACTCTTGACGAACACACTATGGGAGCATACTATGAAAGCTGAACGCAAACATTTAAAAAAATCGCCTGCGCTGTATATCGTCATGATCGCGGCGTGGGTCATTTTGATCGCCTGGCTGTGGTTCAATATTGCGAGGGGGGTTACGGCGCCGCCCTTTGCGGCGGGGGTCTCCCCTTCGCGCGCGCTGCGCATCACGGCGATCGTCCTCGTAGCGCTCAACGGGATTTTTATCTCTTACTTTTGGCTGAACGGCGTCAAAGATTTTTTATACGTCATCTGGTATCTATTCGCTAAGCGCGCGCTCTGTCGCCGATATAAAGGCACCCTGCGTGCGGATGTTTCCGGCATCGACGATAAAGTTTTGCTTTTATATTGTACCTGCAACGACTTTGATGCGGACAGCCTGCTGCAGTGCATGGATCAAAATTATTCCAACTTTGAAACGATCATACTCGACGATTCTTCCAAGCAGGAATATAAGGAGGAAATCGATCGGTTTGCGGCGCAGCATCATGTGCGCGTTATCCGGCGAAGCGACCGCGTCGGCTTCAAGGCGGGCAACATCAATCACTTTTTACAGTCAGAGGAGGCGAAAAACAGCGGATACCGCTACGCCGTCATTCTCGATTCGGACGAAGTGATCCCCGAAAATTTTATTGCGGAATGCTTGAAATATTTTGTGACGTACGACAATGTGGGTATCGTGCAGGCCAACCATGTGGCGACGCGCAACCGCAACTTTTTTATGAAACTCTTTCACATCGGCGTCAATTCTCACTGGCCGACCTATCAGACGATGAAGCACAGATACGGCTTTTCATCCATGCTGGGACACGGCGCCATGATCCGGCGGGAATGCTATGAAGGAGCGGGCGGCTTCCCCAATCTTGTGGCGGAGGATCTGTGCCTGAGCATCGAACTGCGCAATCTCGGCTATTACGTCGCCTTTGCGCCCAATATCGTCTGCCGCGAAGAATATCCCGTCGACTATGCGGCATTTAAAAAAAGGCACTCGAAATGGACGCAAGGCAACCTTGAGTTTATCAAGCGGTATACGGGAAAAATTTTTCGCTCGCATATGGCATGGTACGAAAAAATGGATATCGTCCTCTTCACATACAATCTGCCCCTTACGGCTATTTTCGCCTTTTATATCTTTTTAAATATTACCTTCATGCCGGCGCTGGGCATCGATATCGGCAAGCTTTATCCCCTCTGGATGATCGTGCCGACGGTGATATTCTTCTTTTCCCCCATGCTCAACGACGTGTTTACCTGGATCTTTCGCATCAATATTTTCCGTTTTGCCTTTTATCTCGTCTGCGTGGTGGTATTGTACGGGTCCATGCTTTACACCTCGCTTGTCAGCGCCCTTTTAGGCATGTTCGGCAGAAAGGCAAAATTTATCGTAACCCCGAAAAGTTCGGAAAAGATCGGCTTTTTACAGGCACTGCGCCTGCAATATAAAGAACTGCTGTTTGCCGCGGCGCTTTTGACACTGTCCTTTTTCTTCAGTAACAGCGTGCTGCCCGTCATTCTCATCGCTGCGACCGGGATTTTGTCCTTCTTTTTGCTGTTTTTCTCCAACAAAAAGTATGAGCGGTGGGAAACTCGCCTGAACGACTTGCAGACGGCGAGCATATCCTTTGCGCAAAACCCTATCTGTACGACGCCGTTCCCTTATTTGCCTCTCTCTCGCAAGAAGCTGCTTCCCGCAAAGGAGAGCATTTAGCCTTTCGCCCCTTTTTCGTGTTTTTTATCCGCAAAGCGGCCTGCTGATACAATAATTATTCCCGCGTTTCCACGCGGGAATAACTCATTTACGGGTATATCCAAAGGGCTGCAGCCCTGTCCTTCCCCCTAACGGGAGAAACGCCCACGCATTCACTTATACCTTCTGCCCCCGCGGCGGTTGCAGCCTTTTTATATAGAGAAAAAAGCATCCGAACAAATCGGATGCTTTTTGCATTGGATGCGGCAACTACCTATCCTTCCGGAGGGTAATCCTCAAGTACTTTCGGCGTAAGAGAGCTTAACTTCTGTGTTCGGTATGAGAACAGGTGGGACCTCTCTGCTATCGTCACCGCAATGGTTATATAACTGCTTTCGCAGGTCATATACGCTATGATTTCTTCCCCTTACCAAAAGAAAAAATCATATCTCTCCTTACGGAGATTTCCCTCCCCGTCAAGAAGATTGACAACTGCATAGTCTTTCCGTATTTTCCGGTCGAAAAACTTCCTTTCCTCCGCCGATACCGCTCGTTGAAATCATAGTCTTTCCTTTCTCTGTAAGGATCTCGTATCCGCTTCTCTTTCTCATTTTACTGAGATCAAGCCCTCGACCTATTAGTATCGGTCAGCTGCACGCATTGCTGCGCTTCCACCTCCGACCTATCAACCTTGTCGTCTGCAAGGGGTCTTACT
>CAJFGA010000084.1 GCA_904374385.1 uncultured Clostridia bacterium
TGCCTGATTTTTGCGGCAACGCTCGTATGCGCGTTGCCGCTCGGTTTGATCCTTGCGTTCGGTTCGATGTCTAAATTCAAGCCTTTGAAAGCGGTGGTCAAGGTGTTCGTATGGATCATCCGCGGCACGCCGCTGATGTTGCAGATCCTCGTCATCTATTATGGGCCCGCGTTGCTGTTCGGGTGGGGATTTTTGGACAGGGTAGTCGCCGTCATCGTTGCGTTCGTCATCAACTACGCGTGCTATTTTTCCGAGATCTACCGCGGTGGCATCGAAAGTATTTCCAAGGGGCAATACGAAGCGGGGCAAGTCCTTGGCATGACGAAGTCGCAGATCTTTTTCAAAGTCGTCCTTTTGCAGGTCGTCAAGCGCATCGTGCCGCCTATGTCGAACGAAGTCATCACGCTTGTAAAAGATACGTCGCTGGCGCGTATCATCGTCGTGGAAGAAATTTTGAAAGTTGCCTACGACTATACCGTACGGGGGTTGATATGGCCGCTGTTCTATACTGCGGTTTATTACCTAATATTTGTCGGCGTGCTTACATTGCTGTTCGGTTTTATCGAAAAAAAGCTCAATTATTTCAGGGTGTGACCTATGGCATTTCTCGAAGTTGAAAATTACCGCAAAAGATTCGGCGACAACGAGGTGCTCAAAGGCATCTCCTTTTCCCTCGAAAAAGGGGAAGTGCTCGCCATCATCGGTTCTTCCGGCGGCGGCAAAACGACGCTGCTTCGCTGCCTGAATTTTTTAGAGATCCCCGATGAAGGTGTCCTGCGGCTGGGCGGAGAAACGCTCTTCGACGCTTCCGAAAGGAGCAGGAACGCCGACGGGCAGATCCGCGAAAAAAGGCTGCATTTCGGGCTCGTATTCCAGCAGTTCAACCTCTTTCCGCAATATACGGTTTTTAAAAACATCACCTTGGCGCAGTCGCTTCTCGCAAAGGCGGAATTCAAGCAGAAGAAAAAGGATTTTGCCGCCGTTTTGAGGGAGGCGCCTCCGGCGGAGCGCAAGCGGCTGAAAGAGGAGCAGAAAACCGTTCTCGCCCAAATACGCGCGGGGCAAAAAGAGAGGATCGAGCAAAAGGCAGAAAGCCTCCTCGCGCGCGTCGGGCTGACCGAAAAGAGGAACGCCTATCCTTACGAACTTTCCGGCGGGCAGCAACAGCGCGTCGCCATTGCGCGGGCGCTCGCTTTAAACCCCGATATCCTTTGCTTTGACGAGCCGACTTCCGCGCTCGACCCGGAATTGACGGGAGAAGTTTTAAAGGTCATCAAGGGGTTGAAATCGTCGGACAGTACGATGATCGTCGTCACCCACGAAATGGAGTTTGCCAAGAACGTGGCGGATCACGTCATCTTTATTTCCGAAGGAATCATCGAAGAAGCCGGCACTCCCGAGGAGGTGTTCGATCATCCGCAAAGCGAAAAGACGAAGGCGTTTTTGCAGAAGTCGCGCGATCTTCTCGGTGAAGAAGATTCCTTGCAGGAGGCACAATGATGCGGGGCGAACATGCCGGGGTATTGTACCGCGCCCTGTTGCGCTGTCGAACGGAAGAGGACGTCAAAGCGCTTTTGGAAGATCTGTGTACCTTTCAGGAACGCGAACAGATGATCCAGCGCGCGTATGCGGCAAAGATGCTGTTAGAAGGCAAAACGTATGCCGATATCATTGCCGAAACAGATATCTCGTCTGCGACGCTCTCGCGCGTGTCGCGCGCGCTGCAGCACGGCAGCGGCGGGTATAAAAAGACGATCGACCCCGATCCAAAATAAAGGAAGCCGATCCCCGCGCGTCGGGGATCGGATTTTTGCATCCCCAAAACCCCGCGGCCTTCGCGGGGTTCAAAAAAGGCGCAGCCGATAAGCAGAAAAACAGGCTCCCCCTTAGTGGACTGTCACGGAAAGTGACAAAGTAAAAAAGGCTTCCTCCTTAGTGGACTGTCACGGAAAGTGACAAAGTAAAAAAGGCTTCCTCCTTAGTGGACTGTCACGGAAAGTAACAGAGTAAAAAAAGGCTTTCCCCTTAGGCTGTCACGGAAAGTGACAAAGTAAAAACAGGCTTCCCCTCGGGTGGAAGCTGTCGCCGAAGGTGACTGATGAGGGGATATATATTCGCATATAGGGCAAAAAAGTTGCGCACGGCGCACAAAAATGGTAAAATAAACATATGAAAAAGATTGTGGTTGCCAGCGGCAACAAGGGAAAATTGCGCGAAATAGCGGAAATATTCAGCGGCTTTGCGGTCGTTTCGATGCAGGAAGCGGGATTCGCGGGCGATATTGAAGAAAACGGCGCTACCTTTGAAGAGAATGCGCTCATCAAGGCGCGGGCGGTATGCCGTGCGCTCGGCAGCCCCGCCCTCGCCGACGATTCGGGGCTCTGCGTGCGTGCACTCGGCGGGGCGCCCGGCGTGCACAGCGCGCGGTACGCGGGCATCCACGGCGACGACGCTGCCAACAATGCCTTGCTCTTAAAAAATTTGGCGGGTGTTCCCGCGCCCGAACGGGACGCATATTTTGAAAGCTGCGTCGCTCTCTGTTTTCCCGACGGACGGGAAGTCACCGCCGCCGGCCGCACATACGGGCATATCTTGACCGAAGCGGAGGGCAAGAACGGGTTCGGTTATGACCCTCTCTTTTACAGCGACGAGCTGCAAAAATCTTACGGCATCGCGACGTCGGAGGAAAAGAACGCCGTATCGCACAGGGCGAAGGCGCTCGCCGCGCTCGTCAAAAAGTGCGAGGGACTGCTTTTATGAAGACGATCGTCGTCCTTTCGGATACCCATCGAAATCTCGCTCCGCTCCAAAAATTAGCCACCGTTCTTGCGGAAAGCGACTATATCATCCACCTCGGCGACATGGCGTCGGATGCGCGCGATATCCAGCGCGCCTATCCGGAAAAGACGTATGTGCTCGCGGGCAACAACGATTTTTTCGGCGGCGAAAGCGAAGTCGTTCTCGATGTAGAGGGGCGTCGTATCTTCGCCTGCCACGGGCATCGCTACGGCGTGAAGGGCGGAACGGAAAGGCTTTTGCTCGCCGCAAAAGAAAAATTGTGCGACATTGCGCTGTACGGGCACACGCATATCCCCGCCGTGGAAGAAAGAGAGGGCGTTCTTTTGATCAATCCGGGCTGCATGACCCGCTTTTCGCCCCGCGCGACCTATTGCTACCTCGTCATCGAAAAAACCAAAGCGGTGCCGACCATCGTCGAGATCCGCTGAACCGTTTAATTCTCCGAACAGGGGCAAAAAAATATGAAAAGGGTTGGAAAATCCTTGAAAATTATTTGACAAGCCCCGCCCTTTTTTGATATAATCTTTTAGCGTTGTGAATGCGGGTGTAGTTCAATGGTAGAATTCCAGCCTTCCAAGCTGGCTGCGTGGGTCCGATTCCCATCACCCG
>CAJFGA010000085.1 GCA_904374385.1 uncultured Clostridia bacterium
CATATGCCCGAGGAGGAATATAACTTATTCGCGTCGTCGCTGGCAATGCGAATAAATGACTACATTTCAAAACAAAAGGGGGAAAACGATGCCGTATAGTCAAGTAAAAGTATATTCGGACGGGAGCCACTACATCGGCATTCCGTATGAGCCAAATCCGCGTGCGAAAAACCGCCAGCCGCGCCATGAGGAAGTCATCGAGGTCAAAGAGCCATCGGAAGAAACCGCCGAAGATGGGGCCGCTGTTTTGGAGCAGGTAGAACAAAATCCAGATAACGTACAAGAAAAAAGCGCGCCGCCCGCCGTGAGACAGATGACGCGCAAAGAGCTGTTCGATGAATTGTATCAGCAGACCTTCGACATGAAAAAGCGGGAGCAAAAATCGTATATCGTCAAGGAGATGATGCCCTATTTCAAGGACAGCTCTTCTTGCCGCGCCTTCGTGGAGCAGAATTTTGAACGAAAACACCGCAACATGATCTGTCGCCGCACAAGGCTTTGGAGAAAGATAAACCACCAGCGGTTCAACTATTTCGTGACTTTGACATACGCGGACGATAAGATGACCGAAGAGGAATTTGCGAAAAAGCTGCTCAATACCTTGTACCACTTCTCCAGCCGCAAGGGATGGCTGTACATCGGAGCATGGGAACGCGGCGGGGAAACCAATCGTTTGCATTTTCACGGACTGTTCTATATCCCCGAAGGCACTATGTCGGGCGAAATGGAGATACTTCGCGACTTCGATACCCGCAAAAAGAGAATGCAGACGGTACAGCAGAATACCTTCTTTGCCAAGCGGTTCGGACGGAATGAGTTCCGTCCCATTAACCATGTCTCGGAAATGCCACAAGCCGTACAGTATCTCGTAAAATATATCGAAAAATCCGGCGGCAAACTCATTTACTCGCGTGGGTTGTATCAATACTTTGTGACGGACATTATGGATGAAGATATCGTCTGCCCCTACGGGCTGGAAGATAGAAAGATACTCCTCTTCGACAGCTTCGGGTGCTGGATAGAGGGCGAATACATCGGGCAGGTCAGCCCCGAAGTGATAGCGCTGCTGCCGAAAGTTACATAGCGACTTATATAACGGTGAAAATCAAGGCACAGCGCGACGGAATAAGCGGGCGATTCGCCAAGCGGGTTAGCGGCGAACGCCCGCGCCGTCGCCGCCTTTGATTTCCGTTTGCCCGCTTTGTTTGTCCGGGCGTGCGCTTGGCTTCGGCGCCCGCGAGCGCAGCGAGCGGGTGACGGTGCGGCGTCAGCCGCACCGTCAGCTACGCCGCCGACTTGTATATAAGCCAAGCGCACGCCTTACTGCCATTTGCAAAAATATGCCTATTTTACCGTTGACTTTTGCTTTAGAACATGTTAAAATGATGTTATGAAAAATATAGTCGGAGTTTAAGTATGAGTTATCCCGAAAAGATAAAATATGCAAGAGAAACGCTCTTAATGACGCAAGAAGAGTTGGCTCTTGAGTTGGGCGTGACTCCCGTTACGGTTTGCAGATGGGAAACGGGAAAAGTGGAGCCAAGTATCAAGGCTAAAAAGGCTTTTCGCGATTTGTGCGAGCGCAAAGGTCTTTCTTTTGACGAAAACCATGGCTAATACCAAGGAGCAAATCGCGCGCAACATGCGCAGCAACAAGTGTAAGGATACCAAACCCGAACTGATGCTGCGCAAGGAGTTATGGCAGCGAGGATTGCGGTATCGCAAGAACTATAAGTCGCTTGCAGGTAAGCCGGATATCGTGTTCCTTCGTGCACAGATTGCCGTGTTTGTGGACGGTAAAATGTGGCATGGCTATGATTGGGAACATCAAAAGCACGATTTCAAAAGTCATCAAGACTTTTGGATCCCGAAGATCGAACACAACATGGAGCGCGACTTTGAGGTCACGCAAAATCTGATAGATCTCGGATGGCTCGTCCTTCGCTTTTGGGATTTTGAAATCAAGAAAGATGTTGCGGCATGTGCAGATAAGATTGAGCAGGCTTATAATAACAGAAGGAAAACTTAAAATGAAAAATAGTAGAACATCTCAAGTTCCTAATTATGCAACATTGATAGAGGCAACATTTAATGCCCTTAAGCAACTTGGCGGCTCAGGGCGTAATGATGAAATAAATAAGAAAGTATATCAGATTTTGAATGTCCCCGATAATGTTCTTGAAATTATTCATACGGGAAGAGCAAGCTTCAGCGAGATAGACTATCGGCTTGCCTGGGCGAGAACTCTTCTTAAAAATTATGGAGCACTTATTAATTCATCTCGTTGCGTTTGGGTAATCGCACCGGAATTTTCTAATATTGATAAAGTATCGGGCGAAGAAGTGGAGAAATATCGTAATATTTCAAAGCAGTCAAAAGACGACGCGTCAAAGACGGTTGATGAAAATAATTTTGCCGATTTAGATAACCCTCCTGCCGAAGTTAGAACATGGCGGCAGCGGGTATTTGATATTTTAATGAAAATGGATCCATATGCATTTGAACGTTTAACTCAACGTGTCTTGCGTGAGAGCGGATTTACAGATGTAGAAGTAACCAAACGATCAGGCGATGGCGGCATAGACGGCTATGGTAAATTAAAAATAAACGGCGTAATAAGTTTTAATATCGCATTTCAATGCAAGCGTTATCAAGGTACGGTCGGCGCTCCTGAAATCAGAGATTTTAGGGGATCGCTTACCAGAAACATTGAAAAAGGATTGTTTGTTACAACCGGAACATTTTCGTCTGCCGCAAAAGAAGAAGCCGCAAATATAGGCAAGCAACAAATTGACCTCGTAGACGGCGAAGCTTTGCTTGATATGTTGGCCGAATATTCAATAGGCTTAAAAGAAGTAAAAGATTATGAGGTCGATGAAGAATATTTTACTAAAATTTAAAAGGTATTCTTATGTTTAAAAGTATTGATTTATTTGCCGGGATCGGGGGCATTCGTCTTGGATTCGATCAGGCGTTCGGAAATGAGATTAAAACGGTTTTTGTGAGCGAATGGGACGAGTTTGCGCAAAAAACATATAAGGCAAACTTCCACGACAACTTTGAAATTGCCGGAGATATTACGAAGATAGACGAAAACGACGTCCCAGACTTTGATATTTGTCTTGCTGGTTTTCCTTGTCAGGCGTTCAGCCTTGCCGGACAGCGCAAGGGCTTTGCGGACGATTATAAGGGAATGTCGCGCGGCACCCTCTTCTTTGACGTCGCGCGGATCTGCGAGAAAAAGCAGCCGAAAGTGATTTTTTGTGAAAATGTTAAAGGACTCACTATTCACGATAAGGGTCGCACGTTCGATATCATAAAAAACACGCTCAAA
>CAJFGA010000086.1 GCA_904374385.1 uncultured Clostridia bacterium
CGCAGTTATATCGCCTGCCGCATGCTTTCCGCGAACGGGTTCAAGTGTTCCAATCTTGCGGGCGGGATACGTTTCTATAAAGTGGTAGCCGAGGGAGGCGGGTATGACGAGGTTTCCCGCCATCTTTGCGGCATCAAAAACGAATGAGTTTTTTATAATGAAAGAGGCGGAGCGCGAACGGTGCGCTCCGCCTCTTTCATGGCCTTTTTTGAAGAACCGGAAGAAGTCTGTTAAAAAATATAATTTCAGCGATACAGTAAAGCCAATTTTTCGGCGCTTTTTTGCACCTCTTCGGCGAGCGAGGCGGGGGAAAGCACCTTTACGCCGTCTCCAAAAGCGAGAATTTTGGAGAGCAGTACGTCGCCGCCCGGCAGAGCCGCTTCGGCGGTGATTTGCTCGCCTTCAATGCGGATATTGCCGATGCCGAGCCACTCCTCCACGTCGGGGAGGGCTTTTTTTTGCACCGATAGCCGTAAGTCCACCAATTCTGCGTCCGCAAAATTGAATTTGAGAGGGAGATGGGCGTGGTCGATCTCGCGGCGGGCAAAAGTTTCTCCGGTCAGCCGTGCGCTGCGGATCCTGCCCACTTTGAATAGGCGGAAGTCATTCCTCTTTCGGCACCAGGCGTATATGTACCAGATATTTTGTTTATAAATGAGCAGGTGTGGTTCGATGATGCGGCGGCTTTCGCTGCCCGTTCTGTCTACATACAGTAGGTCGAGACATTCACAGCGCTCGGCGGCCTCCTCCGATACTTTCAGCTTGTCCGAAAAGTCATAAGCGTCCCCCCATGTGCCGCTATCGACGATCACGTTGCCGGAAAGAGTCAAATTTCGGCTGTCCGTTTTCTGCTGGGAGAGCAGTTTGTCTAAAGCGCTGCCGACCGTCGTGTCGCGCAGCTGCTCATATAATGCGCCGAGCGCGTTGACCGCCGCAGCGTATTCCTCTTTCGTAAAAAAATTTTCCGGCAGCCTGTATGTATCGGGAAGGAATATTCCGCCGTTCCTGCCGCGTATGATATCTATCGGAACGCCGGATACGATCAATTCTTCCAAATAGCGGTGTATGCTCCGTTCGGATACCCCGCATGCCGCTGCCAGCGCCGCCGCGCTTGACCGCCGCTTGCGCAGCAAGGTAAATAAAATTTTGAGCATGCATTGAAATTTCATGGTTGCACTCCCGAAAAAAATTTTAGTTTAACAAAAATATTTTAATAAATATGACAATATATGTCAAGTATTTTGCGCTATAATGGGCGCGTAAACAGGGAGGACATGCCATATGAAAAGACAAGCGTTACAGATCGATCAGAGGAAGGCCTGGGGATGCGCTTTGCCGCCGCTGCGCGTGCAGAAAAGCGCCGTGCGCAAAGATGCGGTGCAGGCGATGCCTATGGCGGAAGGCAAACGCGCACGCGCCGCGGGGGTGCGCTCCTCCAAGCGCGCGGCGCGCGTTGTCGGCTGCCCCGGCGTTCGGCCTAAAGCGGCGCCGGCATATCGCGGCGCGGAGACGCTCGACGCGATGATCGCGGCGCTCTCTCATTTGGGAGGGTTGAATGTTACCGAAAGGGAGCGTTTTGCCCGCCGGAGCGGGACGGCCGATTTATAAAACGGCGTTATGAGAAATATAAGTTTTATGAATATTTAAAAGTGCGCGCAACGTTTGCCAAATTTGCGGATTTCTGCTACAATATGTGCTGAAAGAAAAAACAAAGGAGTTTTTTGCCATATGTCTTATGTAGAAAGCGTTCTTGAGCGCGTCAAAGCGCAGAATCCGAACGAACCCGAATTTCATCAGGCGGTCACGGAAGTTCTCAACAGCTTGAAGCCCGCTATCGATGCGAATCCGCAGTACGAAGCGGCCGGCCTTTTGGAAAGGTTGGTCGAGCCGGAAAGAGTGATCATGTTCCGCGTGCCTTGGGTGGACGATCAGGGCAACGTGCAAGTCAACAAGGGGTACAGGGTGCAGTTCAACAGCGCCATCGGCCCGTATAAGGGGGGCTTGCGTTTTCATCCGTCGGTCAACTTGTCTATCATCAAGTTCCTCGGATTTGAACAGATCTTTAAGAATAGCTTGACCGGGCTTCCCATCGGCGGCGGCAAGGGCGGTTCAAACTTTGATCCGAAAGGCAAGAGCGACAACGAGATCATGCGCTTCTGCCAGAGCTTTATGACCGAGTTGTATCGCCACATCGGCGCGGATACCGACGTACCTGCGGGCGATATCGGCGTCGGCGGCAGAGAGATCGGCTATATGTTCGGCCAATACAAGAGGATCCGCGACGAGCACGTCGGCGTGCTTACGGGCAGAGGGCTCACTTACGGCGGTTCGCTCGTCCGTACCGAGGCGACCGGTTACGGCCTCGTTTATATTACGGAAGAGGCGCTTAAGAGCAGAGGGGATGACCTCAAAGGAAAGACAGTCGTTATCAGCGGCTCGGGCAACGTCGCGATCTATGCGTGCGAAAAGGCGCAGCAGCTCGGTGCGAAAGTCGTTACGATGAGCGATTCTAACGGTTATGTTTACGATAAGAACGGCATTGATCTTGCCGTAGTCAAACAGATCAAAGAGGTGGAAAGGGGCCGTATCAAAGAATATGCGGCGCGCGTCAAAGGTGCCGAGTATCATGAAGGCTGCAAGAACGTTTGGACGGTCAAGTGCGACGTGGCTTTGCCCTGCGCGACGCAGAACGAGTTGGATGAAGAAGCGGCTAAAACGCTCGTCAAAAACGGCGTGAAGCTGGTCGGCGAAGGCGCCAATATGCCCACGACGTTGGCGGGCACGGAAGTGTTCTTGGAAAACAAGGTCATCTTCCTTCCCGGTAAGGCTGCCAATGCGGGCGGCGTGGCGACATCCGCGCTCGAAATGGCGCAGTCCAGCGGCAGGTTGTTCTGGCCCTTTGAGGAAGTGGACGCGAAGCTCAAGGGCATCATGGTCAATATTTTCAAAAATATCGACGCAGCCGCGAAGAAATATGGCTTTGAAGGCAATTATGTGATCGGCGCAAACATTGCGGGCTTTGAAAAGGTCGCTAACGCGATGATGGCGCAGGGCGTGGTGTAATGCGTTTGTAGACGGGAAAGTAAATTTCCGTTTATATACAAAAAGAGCAGAACGGGAAATGCCGTTCTGCTCTTTTTGTATATAAG
>CAJFGA010000087.1 GCA_904374385.1 uncultured Clostridia bacterium
GGAGGAATTTTTAATGAACTGTTTCGGAACTTTCGGCAATAATACCTGCCTGTGGCTTCTCATCATACTGCTCATTCTCTGCTTCTGCGGGAACGGAAAGCTGGACGGCATTTTGAACAGCTGCTATACGCCGCTCATCATTGCCGCCGCATACTGCGTCATCAAGAAGGGCGGGCTGTGCAATATCCTTTCGGGCTGCGGCTGCAAATAACCGTCTCTCCGCCCGATCATACGAAGCGCCCGCGGCTTCCGCCGCGGGCGCTGATTTTTTGCACAACAAAAATATATTGATCACATCGCACGCGCGCTCAGGCACAAAGCGATCCTATCTCATATTCAATTGCTTTAGCAGTATGTGCTGCACTGCAACAATGGTCTTGGCGTCTTTGATCTCGCCGCGTGCAATCATATTTTGCACCTCTTGCAGCGGATAAAAAGCGGAAGTCAAAAACTCTCCTTCATCGAGATGGACATGCCCTGCCTTTACGCCTTCGGCACGGTAAATGTAGATCTTTTCGTTCGTGTACCCGGGAGTGGGATACAGCGTGAACAGATGTTCCATCCGTTCCGGCACCAGCCCCGCTTCCTCCTCGAGTTCGCGCGCAGCGGTCACGGCGGGATCCTCCCCTTTTTCCAGCTTTCCCGCGGGTATCTCGTACAATTCCTCCCCGTAGGCATAACGAAATTGCTTCACCAGCAACACAGCACCCTCTTTGACATACAGCACGGCCGCGCCGCCGCTGTGTTCGACGATCTCGCGCTTGCAGGGACTGCCGTCGGGAAGGAGGGCGTCGTCACAGCGCACATTGATGATCTTTCCCCTATATACATAGTTTTTTTGCACTGTCTTTTCACGGAAATTCATAGGGCGGCCTCCGGATCGGCAAAGCGGCTGCACATCTCTTCGATGTATTCGCTGTTGCGACCGACGCTTTTCGCGAAGTACCGATAGCCGCACACCAGCGCCGCGATGAGCGCGCCGCCACCCTTTTCCGCATGCGCGGCCAAAGCGTTTAAGATCAAAAGCGCATCCACCTTCTTTTCATCGGAAAGTTCGGAAGCGTATACGCTGTCGCGCTCGGCTCCGACCAGGCGGACGAGTTCGGCGCGATTGTGGTGCGCATCGACGGCGGCATTCAGTTTTTGATCGCGGAACATCGTGCGCACGGCGCTCTTAAAGGGCTTGACGACCTGATTTGTGAAGGCATAAAAACTGCCGTAAACGCTGCCGTCTTCATAAAAAAATTCCTGCAAAAAGGCATCTAAATCCATTCGCCCCGTATCGAAGTCGACGAGCAGGCAAAAGACAAAGGCGAGCCGTTCGACGGGGTCTTCCGGAAAGAGCAGCTTACGCTTATGATACGAACCTTCGGGCAGGTAATACATATACTTTTTTTGCGCGGCGGGGTAATCGAAATCTTTGGTGATATCGCGGAAAAACGCATAGAGCAGATCGCTCGTCGCGATAGATTTCAGAACCTCGCCGATCTTCGTATCGGCAAGGATAAATTTGGATTGCATAAGCTCGTCGCACTTTTTTAAGAAAAGATCGATCTGTTCTCTACCCGTTTCCATAGGCCCCTCCTTTCTGTGCATTTTCGATAACTTTTTTCTTTCGCGTATCATTATAGCACAAATTTGATTTTTTATTAAGTTATTTTTGGGAAATATCTTGATTTTCAGATTTTTTTTATGTATAATATAGAAAATAAACTTGGAGGTTTATCTTATGAAATCCGTTAAAATTTCCCTTCAAATGGCACAGAAAGTGAAAGACTTCGTCAAAGTCGTACAGGATTATCCTTACGAAATCGATCTTAAGAGCGATAAATACGTTGTCGACGCGAAGTCTATCCTCGGTATTTTCAGCCTTGACCTTTCCAAACCGCTCATCGTAGAGATCCATTCGGACGATTGCGACGATCTGATCGAGCAGCTCAAAAAGTTCGCATAAGGCGTTTTTTACAATCTTAATCGGACAAACGATCCGCTTTTATCCAAAAGCGGATTTTTTGTCCGTACAGAATATTTGGGCAGCAGCCCGAGGGTATCCGCATGCAGATCCAAGGCGAAACGTTCATCAACAAATTAATAGTTCTTTTCGTCTTCGATAAAATGGAGAGCGCCCTCTCCGAGCGGACGTTGGTCGACATGTGCTCCACCAGCAACGACTGGGTCACTTACATGGACTGCATGATGATCATCGGGCAGCTTTTGGAGGACGGCTTTATCTGCACGGTAGAGACGAACGACGATACCCTGTACACCATCACGCCGGACGGGCGAAGCTGCCTTGCCAATTTTTATATCAACATACCGAAAAGCACGCGAGAAGAAATTTCGGTATTCGTGAAGAACAACAGCGCCAGATACCGCAACAGGCAGGAGTGTAAATCCGACTATTATCAAAACAAGGACGGCACCTATACGGTGTTTTTGCGCATCCTTGCCCCTGCACAGCCCATGCTGGAGCTGAAATTTGTAGTTCCCGACCGCAAAACGGCGCAGAATATTTACAAAAAATGGGAACTCAAAGCGGCGGACGTGTACGCCGTGATCTATGAAAACCTGGTCGATTAACGGAGAATACGATATGTTTACTTACAATACGAAAGGGACCTGTTCCCGTCAGATCATCTTTGACGTGGACGGAGAAGATAAGATCCACAATGTAAAATTTATCGGCGGATGCGGCGGCAATTTGCAGGGCATTTCGCGCCTGGTGGAAGGAAAGACGCTCGACGAAGTGGAGAGCACTCTCAAGGGTATCAAGTGCAGGAATAATACTTCCTGCCCCGATCAGCTCGCACAGGCGATCGATGCATACCGCAACCGTGAGATCAAACAGCCCAAACTTTGATCTTATCATCGTAAAGAGCGCGGGCGCGGCGGATAAAACCGCCGCGCCC
>CAJFGA010000088.1 GCA_904374385.1 uncultured Clostridia bacterium
TTTGCCGCGGCGCCTTTCGGTACTTACTGAATTTTCTCTTTCAGCTTCAGTCCATTTCGTAATGGCAGCCGGAAACCTGTGTAGGCGGGAATGTTTCTCCCTCATTCATATACACCTTTCCGATCACTTCGCCCTGTTCATTCACGACCGTGTAAGAACAGCTCTTGGGTACGGTATCACCGCAGTTGAGTCTCATAGAGAAATCCTCCTTTCCATAAGATGACAACAGTATGTGCGGCTGCCGCCCGTTTATGCGCCCTTTAAAAAATATATAAGAACGAATCGGCGAGCATGAGCGCCGCCATCAAGAACAGGTAGACGGAAAATCCTGACAGGCTCCCCTTTTTCACGCTCTTTAGAACGATTTGAATCGATATAAACCCGCAGACGGCGGCGGCGAGCGCCCCGACGGCGAGGCTCTGCCAAGAAATTGCGGGAGCGATCCCTTCCCCCGTAAAAATCTTCAAAAGTTCCGCAAAGATCGCTCCCGCAATGATGGGAATACTCATCAAAAAGGAAAAATCGGCGGCTTCTTCCCTGTCCGTTCCCGCAAAAATACAGGCGGAAAGGGTCGTTCCGCTCCGGGAAAGACCCGGAATAACGGCGAATGCCTGTGCGCATCCGGCAATCAGCGATGTGCGCCACCCCACGGGGCGCAGCATGCGTGGCTTTTTCGCGCAATGCTGCGCCAATAGAAGCAGGACGGCCGTCAAGGCAAAAAATACCCACAGATATTGTCCGCCGAAAAAGAGTGCATCGATCTTATCGCCGAAAAAGAAACCGACGAGCGCCGCCGGGACCGTTGCCGCCAATAGATAAAAAATTTTCTTTCGGTCGCTCTTGACGATATTGACGATCTTGGCAAAGTAGGCAAACAGGACCGCTGCCAGGGTGCCTGCATGCAGCATGACACCGAAAAACATACCTCCGGCGGGCACTCCCAAAATTTTTTCGAATACGATGATATGTCCGCTCGAAGATACGGGCAAAAATTCGGTCAATCCCTGTACGATCCCCAAAACGGCGGCTTTCCAAATTTCCATAATATCCCCTGCCATGCTTGTACTTCTTCAATATATGCCGCTGCGGAGAAAAACAGAACTTCATCGGCGAGCCGCCAATATGCTTTATTAAAAATTTAAAATATCTTGCGAAAATCTTTAAAATTTAGTATAATATAAAAAAATTTTGCGGAGCGGCTGCATGCTGGAAAAGATGTTCGGAAAAAAGTCGACGGGCGTCGTCTATATCGTATGCGTGAGCTTTCTGCTTCTCGCACTGCTCGGCGCGCTCGTTTCCTTTGTCGCCTCCTATCCGGATGCCTCCCTCTATCCGCTGCTCGTGCAGGCTCTTTTGACATTGATCGCCCTATTTGCCGTCAGCGCACCCGTCTTTATCCAAAAAAAATTTCGTTATTATATTCCGCCCTTTATCGAAATCAGTTTATGCGTATATGTTACACTGCTCTTTGTGCTTCCCCGTTTTGAGGCAAACACCGTCGCCACATTTTCCTTCTTGCCCGCGGCAGGCGGATTTGTCGTCTCCATGCTGTTGTTTGCCGTTATCTATTCGGCGCTGTCTAAAAAAGCGCAAACCAAGCAGAAATCAGCTCCCGTATTGACCTCGGCCCTGCTGACCGTCGGGGCAGCATTTATAGTCATGATCATCATGGCAGCGCTCTCCTCCCTGACCTCCCGCATCATGGAAACACCTGTCATGAGCCGAAAGACCTTCCTCATGCAATGCTTTCAGTATTTATTCGGCACCCTTCTCTTTTGCGTCACCGGCTGTTTTGCCGTGCGTTCACACGGGGAGCGTTTCCGCATCCATAATTTTAAGAATCCGGAACGTGCGGAAAAAATGGCGGCAGAAAAAAAGAATAAAACGCTCTATACGGTCGTCAAAAACATCTCATCCGACACAACAAATTATGAGCGCGCCCTTGCCCGCGCAAAGGCAGGGTATTATGCCATACGCATCCTTTATTTAGTACTCTATGCGGCATATATCATACATGCATGCTTTGCTTTCAGCCAATTGGGCGTCTTGGGATATACGATCATTTTTGCGCTGATCTCATCCTTCCTCTTTACGGCGTTTGTCTATATTTACGAATATTTTTTATTCCGCAAAGGCGCCCCCAATCAGCGCCTGCGCAGGCTGAAAATCGCAAAAACGGTATCGCGCTGCTATACTTTGAGCTTAATGCTCGTCGCCATGTTCGTCGCCGACTATAATTATAACATACTCTCTGCAGTGCTCTCCGTGGGGATGCTCCTCTTCAACCTTTGCCTGATGTTTTATAATATCTTCGGAAAACCGAAATACTATCCCTCTGCCAAGAAACAAAAAAACGCGGATCCGCTCATATCGGAAAGCAAAGCCGATACAGGAGAAAGCGATTCCCCTTCGCCGCTATCGGAAGGCGGTCAACCCTCTCATATTAAAAAAGCCGAATGAATACGCCCGGCTTTAGAAGGGCCACCGGCAAGCCGGTGGCCCTTCCGTTTTGGGCTTTCAGCCCTCCCATGCAATACCTCTTTGCCCTTACCGGGGAAAAGTCCGTATATTCTGCATTTTTGCCTTCCCCCGATGCGGAAAATCGTATATATTACTTTTTCGCCCCCCGCCGAGTGAACGCCGGTATATTCTGCTTTTTTGCCCCCCGCCGGGGGAAGGGGGACCGCTTGCGGTGGATGAGGGGCCAAACCATCCCCCTCTCATCAGTTACCTTCGGTGCCAGCACTCCAACGGGGAAACCTTGTCTGTTCCCCGCAACGGCCGCGGAACTTTCTTATATACAAAAAGAGCAGAACGG
>CAJFGA010000089.1 GCA_904374385.1 uncultured Clostridia bacterium
AAAGTTCGGATTATACCCTTTTGGTGCGCCCTAAGGAGCTCGAATCCCTAACCTTTGGTTCCGTAGACCAACGCTCTATCCAATTGAGCTAAGGGCGCAAATTTGCGTTCGCCGTTCTGCTCTGCAGAATACCTATTTATTATAGCATTTTTGTTTGATTTGTCAATAATTTTTCGCACGCAACGGCAAAAATCTTTCATTTTTTCCGCCGCGCCGAAATCGGCGCGGCGGTAACGATCAATTCTTGTAAGGATCCTGCCCGTACATCGACTGCACGTTGTCACGGAAGGCCTTCATTTTGCTCGTCTGCTTGATGTCAACGCCGCCGTCAAAGTCTTCCAACTGCTTCTTTTGTTCTCGAGTCAGTTTAGAAGGGACTTCCACCACGACCGTAATGTACATGTTGCCCGTACCTGTGCGCGTCTTTAATCCTTTTCCACGCACGCAAAACACGGTGCCGCTCTGTGTGCCGTCGGGGATCAAATATTCAAACGTTTCATCGATTCCCGGCACTTTTACCTTACCGCCGAGTGCCGCCGTTTTGAAAGAGATCGGCAGTTCGACATATAAATCTTTATCTTTACGTTTGAAAATTTTATGCGGTTCAACGCGGAAAACGACGATCAGATCGCCGGGCGCGCCGCCATGCGCGGACGCCTGTCCGTATCCCTTTTTGCGGATATAACTGTTGGTATCCGCCCCCGCGGGAATATTGAGAGTTACGACCGTTTCCTTGCGGATATATCCTTTGCCCTTGCAATCGGGACAGGGATCGGTGATCTTTTTACCGGTACCGCCGCAAGCGTCACAGGTTCCTACGCGGATAGTCCTGCCGAACAGCGTATCCTGCGTATAACGCACCTGTCCGCTGCCGCCGCATTTATCGCATGTTTTATAAGCGGTTCCGTTTTTGGCACCCGTTCCTTTACAGGACGGGCACGGTTCGTTGCGGGTATAACGAACCTCCTTCGTACAGCCTTTTGCCGCATCGAGAAAGCTGAGCACCACCTCTTTTTGTATATCTTCCCCCTGCGTATCCATGCGCGAGGAGGAAGAGGAGGAGGAAAACCCGCTGAAAATGTCGTTAAAAATATCTCCGAAGCCGCTGAACCCGGAAAAGCCGGAAAACCCGGCGCCGCCGAACCCGCCGGCTCCGGAACGCGCGCCGGGATGGTCGAGTTCGTAATCGTAAGCCGCGCGCTTCTGCGGATCGGAGAGCACTTCATTTGCCTCGTTGACCTCTTTAAATTTTGCCGCCGCATTTGCGTCGTTCGGGTGCAGATCGGGGTGATACTGTTTGACCAGCTTGCGGTATGCCGACTTTATATCGGCTTCCGTCGCCTTTCTGTCTACGCCCAATATCTCATAATAGTTTTTGTCAGCCATGTTACAGACCCCTTTCGACCGCCGCACTTTTCGCACAAAATGTGCGATCGCGCCATGCGGATTTTTAAGCTACTGCCACAAATATCATCTTCCGCAAACGCACAGTAATGCCGTGAACGTGTCACGGCATACTTGCGTTTGGGAATTATAAATAAGGAGGATGAGTGTGACCTAAAGAAATTTACTGATGGAACTCGGTATCGTCGCCGTTGCCGCCGTTCGCATCGCCGCCCTGAGCGCCGCCTGCCTGCTGATAGATCTTTGCAAAGATCTGCTGGCTTTCGTTCGTCAGTTTTTCCGTCGCCGCCTTGATGCGGTCGTCATCGTCGGACGCGAGTTCTTCCTTCGCGTTCTTGACGAGTTCCTCGAGCTGCGCCTTATCTTCGGCGGAAAGTTTGTCGCCCAGTTCCGTGACGGATTTTTCCACAGTGAAGATCATGCCGTCGAGTTTATTTTTGTTGTCGACCTTCTCTTTGCGCTTCTGATCCTCTTCCTTGTACTGTTCCGCTTCCTTCACCGCCCTATCGATATCCGCTTCGGACAAATTCGTGGAGGACGTGATGGTGATATCCGTACTCTTCTGCGTACCGAGATCTTTCGCCGTAACGTGCACGATGCCGTTCGCGTCGACGTCGAATGTCACCTCGATCTGCGGCACGCCGCGGGGTGCGGGCGGAATGCCCGTCAGTTCGAAGCGGCCGAGCGTCTTGTTGTCTTTGGCAAATTCGCGTTCGCCCTGCAAAATGTGGATGTCCACCTGCGTCTGATTATCCGCCGCCGTAGAGAACACCTGCGACTTCTTTGCGGGGATGGTCGTATTGCGTTCGATGAGTTTCGTGAACACGCCGCCCAGCGTTTCGATACCGAGCGACAGGGGCATGACATCGAGGAGCAGGACATCCTTGACTTCGCCGGAAAGGACGCCGCCCTGGATCGCCGCGCCGATCGCGACGCATTCGTCGGGGTTGATGCCCTTGAACGGCTCTTTGCCCGTAATCTGTTTGACCTTTTCGACAACGGCAGGAATACGGGTAGAACCGCCGACGAGGATGACCTTGTCGATGTCGCTATACGTCAGTCCCGCATCTTTCATCGCCAACCGCATGGGTTCTGCCGTCTTTTCAACGAGATCAGCCGTCAGCGCGTCAAACTTCTGACGGGTAAGGTCGGCATCCAAGTGCTTCGGCCCGTCCGCCGTCGCCGTAATAAAGGGCAGGTTGATGTTGGTCGTGGTCATGCCGGAAAGCTCGATCTTTGCTTTTTCGGCGGCCTCTTTGAGCCTCTGCATCGCCATTTTATCTTTAGAGAGATCGATCCCTTCCTTCTTTTTGAATTCATCCACGAGATAATCCATGACACGT
>CAJFGA010000090.1 GCA_904374385.1 uncultured Clostridia bacterium
ATACCGTGTCGGTTCGAGTCCGACCAGCGGCACCATATCTAAAAAAACGAACCAAGACGATGCGCCTTGGTTCGTTTTTTTAGAAAGACATGCCGCATGGCTTTTTAAGTGGAAATTTTAACTCAGACTTTGCGGGCGTCCCTCAATAACGGGGCGCTTTTTTTATAAAAAATATCTGCGCTGTTCTTGCAAAAATTGTTCGGTTGTGATATACTACAGTTGCGACATAACTTCATATTTCAAAGTATGTGGATACAAACGGCATTTTTTGTATCTCTTTTTCCGCATACTTTGGAAGTTGTGTCGCAACAATCGGAGATACTTAATGCAGGGCGTGTCTTCGGTTGAAGGCACGCTTTTTTTGTTTGCCGAAAAAATTTATTGGCGAGTATCGTATTGCACCTGGCACTCGCATTATCGCCAACAGAGCTTTTGGAGGAATGACAAGCCTTACGAGTGTGATAATTCCCGACAGCGTGCCAAGTATCGAAGGGCGCTGCGTTCCTCGATTGCGCTGGGCTGACGAGCGTAACATTTGAAAATACAACCGGTTGGTGGCATTCTCGTAGCAGTACGGCGACGAGTGGCACAAGCATTTGCAAGCAGTTCGCTTGCAAATGCTTCTATCGCGGCGACCTATCTCACTGATACTTACTGTGATTACTACTGGAAACGCACTTAATCTAAATTTATTCAACTTATTATCCTGTATTTCATTTTTCAAAGCCGCTCCGCAAGGGGCGGTTTTGTTATGCAAAAAACGGAGCGGAAAACAGGGCGAAAAAATTTAAATGGCAGTAAGGGTGCGCTTGGCTCGCCGCGGCTGTTCTGTTGTGTATGCAAGATGATCAAAGCATTTTTGAGATAGTTGAAGATATCTTACAATTTTTTGAAGAAATTATCCTATTGAATTTCCGTTTTTTGTACTAATATAAGTAAGGGGATCGTTGCCGATCTTCCGATTGCGAACGTAAAATGATCGAAAGGAGGGCACAATGCAAAGGATCTATAAAATTATATTGGTGCTTTTCGCGGTATCGCTTCTGTCATTCGGGCTGGCAGTCGGCTGTTCCGAAACAGAAACAGAAGAACCGAACCTTCCGCATACGCACACTTATGCGGAGGAATGGAGCATGAACGGCGGCTATCACTGGCATGAACCTACCTGCGGCGATACCGATCAGGTAGCCGGTAAAGAGGAACACCGCTATATCGGAACGGAGGTGTGCCGTGTATGCGGGTTCGACAGGAGCCTGTACGGAACGGTCGCCATCAACGATACGGCAGTCCTGCTCGGCTTTGCCGACAGTAAATTTTCTGTACAGTTCAGCGATCCGGACAAGGCCGAAACACTCGAATATCTATACGATGATTCCGCGCTAACGATCGATGCGGATGAGATGACGATCACGGCGTCAAAAGTCGGATCGTATACCGTTGAAGCGGTTTCTGCGCATTATTTTGCGAGATTTACGGTTACAGTTTCCGAACCCGATTTCAGTAACGCTGCGCTGTACGACACGGAGGCAAGATTCGGCGGAACGATCGACTCGCGCGCCGCGGAATGGGCGGACGTAACTTCGGATAAGACGACCGTGTTTATAGGCGATTCCTTCTTTGACCCGTGGGGCTGGGCAAATTTTTATGCCGACTATGCGGGGGCGGATGTAAAACTGCTCGGCATCAGCTCTACGACGAGTTGCCATTGGGAACAAATCTTGTATGAAGACCGGATCTTTTCCGATGAGACAGCGTCGCCCGCCAATTTCGTCGTGAATATCGGCACAAACAACTATTACGACGACGCGATGTCTTATACGCAGACACTCGCCTCGATCCAGCGGATGTTTATGATCTTGCATATGAAATTCCCCGATGCACATGTTTATTATTACAGCATCACCCAAAGGGATAATACTTCCTACCGCACGCAGGTTGCCGAAACGAACAGCGCAATGGAGGCGTGGTGCGGCCTGTACGATTGGATCACATTCATAGACACGGCGAGTGAAACGACGTCTTCCGATCTTCGCGACGGGGTACATCTGACGCCAGAAGCGTACAGGAGCATTTTCATGCCCGCATTGGAAGAGGCAGGGTGCGCTATCGCCATGGAAGAAGGTGCGGCCGATACAGAAATCGATGATATTGTCAGAACGCAGGCAGATAAAGTCGCGACCTCTTCGCTCATATTATACGGCGGGTCAGCGCTCGGCAGGAATTTTATTCTTTCCGGTATGGCAGATATTACAGGAACGGCAGATAACGGGCATATCGAATTTCGTTTCGAATCGATGGGAAGCCGCTTCCTTATTTGGAACAACGAAAGCAACGGCATTTTTAAGATAACAGCGGCGTACGATACATCGAATGCGCTGATTCGCACGCTCACATGGGACGGGGAGCTGCGTTTTGCCTGGAAGCTGGTCGTTACGGATAACGATGCTTATCTGTATATCGACGGCGACTTGGCTGTCATCTTGACGGAGATCAGCGGTTCCGGCAATTTATATGTCGGCTCAGAAGGGGTAGACGTTTCCTTTACAGATATGCAGGCACTCACGCCGGCGTTGAACGAAGATGCGTATCAAGCCGAACTCGCTGCCATGCAGGATATTATTGCGGCATATGCCGAAAAGAATACTGTACAAACAATCGAA
>CAJFGA010000091.1 GCA_904374385.1 uncultured Clostridia bacterium
GACAGCGGCAAGCAGGACATGATCGCGGGGCGCATCAGCATCAATTTCGCCTGGAGCGGCGACGCGGTGTACACGATGGACGACGCAGAGCCTTATATTGACGAAAACGGGAGAGAAGTGCCCGGCATCTACCTCAACTATATCGTTCCCGAAGAATGCTCCAATATTTGGTTCGACGGGTGGGTCATGCCCAAAGGAGCGAATGTCGAGCTGGCACAAAAATTCATCGACTTCCTCTCCCGTCCCAAAAATGCCGTTGCCAACATGAACTATATCGGCTATACCTCTTCCATCGCGGGCGATGCGGTATACGAGGAGATGGTCGATTGGTATTCTGAAGGCGAAGAAGGCGATTTGGACGAGGAAGGAAACCCGCTCATCGCCTACGACCTGAGTTACTTCTTCAACGGCACGAGCGACGGAGCTTATGACGACGGCGAATATATCATCTATGTATCCGAGGAAAGCTCCAAGCGGCAGATCTCCGCGCAGTACCCCACCGAAGAGGTGCTGCAGCGCAGCGCCATCATGCAGCACTTCGACGACGACACCAACGCCGCCGTCAACGAAATGTGGGAAGAAGTCAAGGGACTTCCCATCCCCGCATGGGCGTACATTGTCATCGCCGTGATCGCCGGAATGATCGTGATCGCCGTCCTGTCTTATCTTTACAAGGGCAAACGAAGGGAGCCCAAGGCAAAAAAAGGTTATAAAATCCTGAAAAAAAGTATATAAACCTAAGGGCGGTCATACCGAACCGCCCTTGCAAAAGAGGTGATATCCATGAAAAAATTAGTCATCATAGGCCAAGGCCCTGCCGGCATTTCGGCGGCGCTGTATGCCGTACGCGGCGGTGCAGACGTAACGATCATCGCCAAGGACAACGGCGCGCTCGCAAAGGCAGACCTCATCCAAAATTATTACGGCTTTGAAAACGGAATCTCCGCCGAAGAACTCATTGAGCGCGGCATCAAACAAGCCGAAAATCTCGGCGTGCATTTTATCCGCGACGAGATCGCCGGCATCGAATTCGGCGAAAACGGCTATATTGTCAAGACGATCGGAGGCGAGCTCGAAGCGGGCGCCGTCATCATCGCCTGCGGCATAGCGCGCAATATGCCTCCCATCCGCAATATCGATACTTTTGAAGGGAAGGGCGTCAGCTATTGCGCCATTTGCGACGGATTCTTTTTCCGCGGGAAAAAGGTAGCCGTTATCGGCAGCGGTAAGTATGCATTGAGTGAATACGGAGTCCTTAAAAATATAATCGAGGACGTGACCATCTGCACCAATGGGGAAGCTCCTGCATTCGATGCGGCAGGCACTCAAGTCGATACGCGCAAGATAGCCTCCTTCGAAGGGAAGGAGAACATCGCCGAAATCGTCTTTGCCGACGGAACGCGGCAGCCGATCGACGGTGTATTTGTAGCCTGCGGATCGGCCGGCGCCTTCGAATTGTCCAAGAAACTCGGATTGGAAATGGCAGGCAATAAAATCGCCGTCAATGAAAAACGCGAAACCAATATTCCCGGCATCTACGCCGCCGGCGACTGTATCCCCGGCTTACAGCAGATCGCCAAAGCTGTATATGACGGCATGGTGGCGGGAACGGAAGCGCTCAAATTTCTCAAAGCAAACGCATAAAAAAATATCCACCGGTTTTGCCGATGGATATTTTGTTTTTATGCGTAACATAATACCATGCAAAGTCATTTAACTTTAGACATTCCGCAGAAAATATTCCGCTTTCTCTAAATCTTCCTGCTCCCCTTCGCGCAGGTGCCCATAAGCAAAAGGGGTACCCAATTCCCGATACTTTTCTTCACAGAGTTTACGAAACGGCAGAAATTTAACGTGCGTCTTTCTGCCCTTCATGAGCGCTGCAATCGGCATCAGCTTCTGTTCCGTATCATTTTTACCCGGCACCAAAACATTGGTCACCGTATACGGACACGATACTTCGTCGCATCTGTTCAAAAATTCACGATATACAGTCAAATCATCCGATTCTTGATTTTTGACATCGACGATAACGCCGTCCAGCGCCCGCAAAATATCATCGTCCGCGATCTGCCCGTTCGTTTCC
>CAJFGA010000092.1 GCA_904374385.1 uncultured Clostridia bacterium
CTATGCATTCCCCACGGCCGTACTGCAGAACGGCGGAGAATTTTTCGATACGGAATCGCTCTATGCCGAATGGGCGGAAGGAGAGAACGAAGAGGCTTTTAAAGACGCGATCGAGTCCATTCGCGAATTGATCTACGACAAGAATTTTGCCCAGTACGGGAGAGAGAGCGTATTGGAAGAATATCTCAGTGATAATTTCCTGTTCTATCTGACGCTCCCTTGGAGCAACAACGAACATCTGAGTGCCTACGCGAAAAAGGGGATCAACGTATCCGAGGTGTCCGATTATCTGGGTGCTACCTCCCTTTCCGGATGGTTCGCCATGGACGAGACCGAGCCTTCCGCAGACGTGGTTTTCGGCGATTCTCACTTCTTTGCTATGTCCAGGACTGTTCAAGATATCAATCAAAAGGCGGCGATACTGGAATTTATCCGCTATTTCACGCAAAATGCCGAGATCGGTACGCAGTGGGCAAGAGCGGGACATGTCAGTGCCTCCAAGATCATTTCGCAAAGTCAGGCATATCAGAGCGACTCCATCGTCAGCAATTATTTCATCAACTTCTATCCCGATCTTGACGATTTCCGCTGCATGGGCCTAACGCCGGCATTCAAAGAAATACAGACGAACATGAACGCATTGTTTGTTTCCACGGTAGGCAAGCCTTCCGTTACGGACGAAGTGGTTACATCAGAAATTTTAAGATGCCAGGAAGAAGTGAATGCCATCGTCGATTTTATAAAATAAGGGGGATTGCATGGAAGCAACCGCAATCAATAAAAAAGCACAGCGAAAAAGGGCAAAGAGGAAGGAACATTTACTTGCGCTCATACTGATCAGTCCATATTTTATCATTTTCATTTTGTTTACGGTTATCCCTTTTATTATGGGGTTTGTGTTCTCATTCATGCAATACAATCCTTATATGCCGGAGCAGAACGAATTTATGGGATTGGACAATTTTATTAAAGTATTTGATCCGAGCGATCCGATCTCGCAAAGATTTTGGAACTCCTTTTCGACCATGCTTGCGTTTTGCGCCGTCAATACGCCGCTTGCGATTTTGATCCCGCTCGGGCTTGCGTATCTTTTAAATATGCATCCTCCGGGATACAAGGTGTTTCGGGCCATCATATATCTGCCCTGCGTCATTTCCGTTACCATCAACGGCATCATATTCGGAAATATGTTTGCGGGAAATAGTTCCGGTTTGATCAACGCTTGGCTCGGCACAGAAATAAAGTGGCTTTCCGGGCAGCCGTGGGAAAACGACTTCCTGCGTTGGTTTGTCATTTTGCTCGCAAATATTTGGACATGTGGCGGAAATTTTGTAATTTTGGCAGCCGCACTGCGCGATGTTCCGAAATCTTTGAACGAAGCATGCGAAATGGACGGAGGGAACAGATGGACAAGATTTTTATATGTGACCCTGCCGAGCATCAAGCCCGCAGTATCCATTTGCCTGTTCAATTCGCTGATCGCCAATTTGAATCTGTACGGCGGGCCGTACGTCTTGAACGAAATCGATAACGAATCTATCCTTGTGACGCCCATGATGTTTATCCAGAATTTTTTGATGGGCGGGGTCGCTTACGCGCGGCAGACGGGCTACCTTTGCGCCGCAGCGATCGTTTTCGGCGCGATTGTAATCATTTTAAGTTCGATCGAGCGGAAGGCTATGGACGGGAGAAAAAAACGGACGAAATATACCGAGGAATATGCGGTTGCCCGCGGCGAAACTTATGTAATCGCAAAGGAGGAGCAAGATGACGGAAAAGAGGCGTAAAACAAAATCGGAACGCACGCGTCGCAAGGAGAAGATCGTTTCCTTCATTTGCTTGCTGATCATCTGCGTGATTTGGAGTATTCCGCTGCTGTATATGCTTGGCTCCTCGTTCAAGTCTGACCTTGATTTGCAGTTGCATCCGGAAACACTTTTTCCCTCTTCTTGGGATGAATGGACTTTAGAACACTATGCGGGGTTCCTTGTGCGTGGCGGTCAGGTAGACAATATGCCTATCTGGATGCTGAATTCGCTGTGGTCTACGGCAGCCTCCATCGTGATAACGGTGATTTTCGATCTGATTACCGCATATGCTTTGGTCTTTCTCAAATTTAAAGGTCGGAATTCCATCATCAGATTTCTGTTTTTATGGATGGCTGTTCCGGGCGTCATCGGAACGGCGCCGGGGTTTGTGATCTTCTCTCAGATCCGCAACGCGCTCGATTTGAGTTCCGCAGGAACATATCTATATATTTATTTTTGGCTGATTATACCGAGCGGGACGGGCATTTTCAACATGCTCCTAATGCGGAATTTCTTCAGGTCAATCCCGCCCGATATCGTAGACAGCGCCAAAAGCGACGGAGCTGGGCACAGAGTCATTTTCCGTAGACTCGTATGCCCGCTTGCAAGGTCTACGATCCTGCTCATCGTACTGTTCACCTTTACGGGAAGTTGGAACAATCTCGCATGGCCGCAGTTGCTGCTCAGCGGCGAAAGCAGTTATTGG
>CAJFGA010000093.1 GCA_904374385.1 uncultured Clostridia bacterium
CACTACCAAATACTTTTGATATAACATTGAATGCTGACGGAGGGACATTGGATTATAATACCGTTACAATTACGTATGGTGAACAGTATATTTTGCCTACGCCTACAAAAGAATATATGTCGTTTTCTAAATGGAGTTTAGGCGATGTCACAATACCTAATTCGGGAGTTTGGACATACTCAAAAACAGCGGTTCAGCTAAAGGCAGTTTACAATACTACGAAAATTTACGCATTGCTTGAAGTTGATCCTATTTATGGTTCAATGGACACAACTCGGGTTGTATTAACTACAGGGGAAAACTTTATTTTACCTGTCCCCACACCTATTGAAGGCGGTCTATCTTTTCAAGGATGGTATTTGGGTGATCAACGAATAACCGATGCACAAGGAAACTCATTAAGTATATGTTTATACACAGAAACGATAAGCCTAACAGCTAAATTTTTTACCGAAATTAATAGCGTTTATCAAATTATTGCTATGGGGAGCGCAGAATCAACAACTGGAAATTTTGTTTTGACACAAGATTTAGATTTTGCCGGCTTAGAAATGTCTCCGATTAAAAATTTTTCCGGCGTTTTTGACGGAAATGGTTTTACATTGAAAAATGTTACCGTTAATCGAGGAGATGGCTTTTTTGCAAATATAAATTCGTCCTCTACGATTCAAAATCTTACATTTGATAATCTTAACGTGATAGAAGGAAACGGTGGACTGATTGGAACTGTAGAAAAATTAAAAAGTGAGATTTTTATTTTAAATATTTCCAATATACGATTTTTAAATTCCTTTAATCAAAGTAATAATTTAGAGGACGCATTTGGATTATTAATTGGAAATATTATTAATCATTCTACTTATTTTATTTCAGGGCCATGCCCTGAATCTGCTAGATTTGATATAAATATAATAAATATTTTGATTGCAAACTCTGGAGATTCTTTTACTGAAACATCTTCATTCTGTATGGGAAATTTAGATGCACGTATTACAGGAACTAGTAATTCTACTTTTACATATCCAATGAATATTTGCATTGATGGATATTATTTAGAAGAAAAAACAGTAACAAAAAAGTGTAATGGTATGATTTCTAGGGTTGCTGGAGTCAATGGCTATGTTGGACGCGGTTCACGTGAATATACTAAAATTACAATAAAACATTTAGAAAATAATATAAATGGATTATACGTGACCATAGGCGGGGCCTCACTTTTTCAAACCGCTGTTTTTGAATCAATTAATAACGGAAATTCAACATTCCTTTGGGGAGAAGTTGCCGTTCTTGAAAACTCTTTAAACACAGGCAATGGACAATATTGGGGAGCAGAAACAACAAGACACTGCATTGACGTAGGAAGTGAAGCTGGGACATACACATTTGGCAGTACATTGAGCGGTAGTATATCTAGTTCAATCATATTATTCCCTAATCCAAATGGTTCTTATGTCTATTATACTGCCGATGGTTATGAAGGCTCAATCAACAACATAACTCTTCTTACAAAAGAATTATTTGTTTCATTATTAACTTTTGATACCAATATTTGGGATTTTGATGCTTTCGAGGCAGGCAGTTCAGAGTACCCGATTTTAAAATTCTTTTCATAACCAAAGCCCCCGCCAATCATTTATGATTTAAGAGTTCCAATGTCGATTTTAGACAGGAAACGAAAAAACTAAACAATTTAAAATAAATCAATGTCAATATTGTATTGACATTGATTTATTTTAAAGCAAAACTCGCGGATAGTCCGCGGGTTTTGCTTTACAAAAATATGCCGCAAACATAAGTTTGCGGCACCGTAAAACTGTATTTACAACAACTCCTTCCTCTGTTCTTCCTCGCTCATCGGGCAAAGATATTTGGGCGCGATGTCGAATACAGTCACAGCCCCCGTCTTTCCTTCCGCGTGCATACGGTATACGGCACGCGCATAGGCGACGAGCACGCTCGATGTGAACTCCGGATTGCTGTCTAAGCGCAGCGAAAATTCCATCAAAAATTGATTTCCCGCCGCAGAGCGTCCCGACCGGAGCACCAGCCCGCCGTGCGGGATGCCGCTGTGATTCTTTTGCAGCTCTTCCTCCGAGATAAAATGCACCGTTGTATCATAGTCGGCAAAATAATTGGGCATTTCTTTGATCTCTCTCTCGATGCGTTTTAGATCCGCCCCCTCTTCGGCCACGACGTAACACTCCCGCGTGTGTTTCTCCCTGGTAGTAAGTACCGGATTTTCTCCTCTGCGCACCCTTTCCAACGCGCTCTCGACGGGTACGGTATATTGCCGCGCATCCTTGACGCCCGCAATGCGGCGGATCGCATCGCTGTGCCCTTGGCTGACACCCCTGCCCCAAAAAGTGTATGTACTTCCTTCGGGCAAAGACGCGCCGAAAATAATCCGCGCGAGTGAAAACAGTCCCGGATCCCATCCGATGCTCATCCCTCCGAGATGCCCGGTCTCTTTTGCCGCTTTCTCGAGTGCCGCAAAGTGCTCCGGAACCTTGGCGTGCGTATCAAAGCTGTCCACTATGTTGAACATTTTAACCACTTCCGCCGATTGCTTGGGAAGGTCGGTGGCGCTGCCCCCGCAGAGGATCATGACGTCGATCTTTCCGATATAATTTTTCATGTCTTCATATCTTTCCACTTTGACGGGTAAAACGGTCGCAACGTCCGCGGGATCGCGGCGGGTAAAGACGGCGACCACTTCCATATCGTCATTCTGCTGCGCCGCGTATTGTACGCCCCTGCCGAGATTGCCGTATCCGACAATGCCGATCTTGATCTTTTCCATAAACAATTTGCTCCTTTTAAAGTTCCTTTATCAGTTTACCGCACGCAATAAAAAAAGTCAAGCGCAGAAATACGCCCGACTTTTTCGCACATCAAATTTTTTCGCGCGCGATGACTTCGCCGCCGATATCTTTCAAGACCAACTCCCCTCCTTCCATGACGATATAGCTGTGCGCCGTGCCGTCTTTGGGGAGAGAAACAGACCCGCAATTGGCGACTAATACCCGCCCTTTGCGCTGTATGAAGCCGGTATGATAATGGCCGTAAATAAAGGCGTCGCCGCAATTTTTCGGCAGATGATCGATGCTGTATCGGTCGCCGTGCTGTAAATAGACCTGCTTGCCCGCATCGACCAAAACCGCTTCCGACACAAATTCGAAATCGGAGATCATCGTATCCACATCGCTGTCGCAATTTCCCTTGATGACCAGCAGCCTGTCGACCAGTCCGTTCAGTATTTTTGCGACGCCCATGGGATCGTAGCCTTCGGGCAGCGGGTTGCGCGGCCCGTGATTGTATATGTCGCCGAGCAAGACGAGCTTATCCGCCTCTTCTTCGGCAAAACGCTGTGCGACGCGCTCCGCATAAAAGCGCGAGCCATGTATATCGGATGCGATCAAAAATTTCATAACTTACCTGACAATAAATTTATACGCCGTCGTAAAATGATAGATCTGGTTTTTGTCGTAAATAGCGCTGCCGAGACGATCGTATGCGGGGCAGTTCATGCCGTTCGGAATAAACTGCGTTTCCAGGCAGAA
>CAJFGA010000094.1 GCA_904374385.1 uncultured Clostridia bacterium
GTCTTTGATGCAAGGATATATTGGCGATAGCGAACAAACGAAAGAGAAACTTAAAAAAGGGTGGCTGTATACGGGTGATATGGCGCGTATGGACAAGCAAGGATATTTATATATTTTTGGCAGGAAGGACGATATGTTGATTCGTTCGGGCATGAATATTTACCCGGCAGAGATTGAAAGCGCGGTGTTGCAGATTGGTGGTGTAGAAGATTGTATGGTATATGGCGAGGAGGATATCAACTATGGACAAAAGATTTGCATGAAGGCAGTGACAGATATAGGAGTGGCATCATTGCGTAAAGAATTGATTGCCAAATTACCGGTGTACCTTATTCCCGATAAAATTTTAATCGTCAAATCATTGGAGATGACTCCGAGCGGCAAAGTGAAACGAAAATGAAAGAGAAAATTATAAAAATTATTCAAGAAGAATGCGCGCTAGACGAAGAGATTTTTGAAGATACCAAACTTGAGAGACTCAGTTTGGATAGTCTGTCGTTTATTGAAGCAATGGTTAAAATCGAAAATGAATTTGATATTGAATTTGACTTTGAACAGACCGATATGTCAAATTGGGATAAGGTAAACGACATTATCGAAAAAGCGAGGGAATTGTGTGATGAAAAGAATAAAGAATAAAATAGAGGGGGTAAGACCGTTTAATTTATTTACGCTTCGAAGCTGCTATTATTATCAAACGGTAGCCGGATTAGCCTCTTTTGGAATACCATACGAAAATATTTTAATGGGGTATTTATCATTTCCGCAAAAGAATTTTCAAATTGAAAAGAAAAGCTTTTCGGACAAAGAAATGGGGAAAATATGGGGGTATAAGAGCAAAGCATGCAATTTATCCTTGAGAGGATTTCTGCGAAATATCGATAAGCATAATCCAGTAATCGCGGGGATAGATTGTTTTTATGTTGAAAGCAGGCCAGAGGCTTACCGAAAAAAACATTCTCCACATTGGATATTGGTTCACGGCTACGATCTTGATATTGGGATTTTCGATGTCGTGGAACAAGATTATAGCAACAGTTATAAATATACAGAAAAAACCATATCGATATCGAATTTGTTGTATGGCAATATAATGTACAGACGGCCGCCTATAGGAAGGAAAAAGGCCTGCCGCGTACTGATAAAGAAGCGGATAAAAGGAAACGGAATAAAAAAAATCCTTGAAAGGATAGGCAGGGGAAGTTTTGAACAGGCTCAAAAGGCATCGGAAGCGAATTTAGAAACATTAAAGACTTTGATTTTACAGCAGAATGCGAGCATACAGGAAAAAAGTCCGGAGATAACAGCATATTTGAAGGAGATGAAATATTCTTTTTCGATAATAAAAAAAATTGAAATATTTACCGATACACCGGAAAAAGCAGCAAGGATATCTTTTATAGTGGCTGCATATTCAAATTTATTGTCCGTTTTTTGGAAAATGGAAAATAAAAAAGATTATGGATTTGCTTTCAGATATAAGGATAATATTATAAAAAAGATAGACGATTTACTGATTGCTGAATACGTTACATATAATGATATTTCGGAGGGGTGCAAATGCTGGTTAAAACAATAGATTTATCCAAGTACTGCAACCATAAGTTGCTCTATGAAAATATTCCAACGGATGGGACGCCCTTCGGATTAGATAATATTTGTATTCTGAAACAAGATTATCTGAGCCGGAAAAAGGACTTAAAACAAAATACGGAATATAATTGTCGTTGGGGAGAGCATGATAATGTTGTATGCGATATGCAGTCGGTGATGATCGGGTCAAAAGTTAAAAGATGGCATTTTTTAGGGTTTTCGTATTGGGGAAACGTAAACGAGTTGTTCCGGGTTTTATATGCCGATGGAACAGAAAGTTACATGGAAGTCACATTTGTTGATTGGTCACAACCGTATATACATGACCCATACGAAACAATTGATAATCACAATAATATCGTCGAAGATATTTTTAATGTTGTATCGACGGGCGAAAAGATTCATCCGATATATTTTCACGACAGTATTGTCATGACCCAGAACGAAAAAATCGTCAAAGAAATTATTTTACCGAACAATATTTTGGTACATATCTTTGCATTGACGATAGAATATTAAATTGAAAAAAGGAGTTAAGGAAATGGGAACAATTAAACTTAAAAAGGCAGTGTTGGGATCAAAACAGGAAGCGGCATCGGCCGTGGCGGAGAAGCGGTAATGGGATGACCCCGCCGTTTTAAAAGAATTTTCGGAAAAGACAAGTGCCGCATCGCGCCATTATCAACTTAATAACGGCACAGCGAAGAGCATTATCAGCGCAACGCCGTCAAATTATTATGATGAGAATGAACAGAAGTGGAAACCATCGATAATTCGCTTACGGAAAAACAAGCGACGTATGAGTCGAATTGCGGGAACTATAAAACGGAGATCACGAAGCCCGAAAACGGAAAGTCGATAAAAATGACCGGCTCCGGAATAGCGATTTCGTGGGAATATCTGGGTAAACAAAGCAATTCGGAGCTGCAGGCGCAATCGTTTTCATTTGAACGCGACAGCGTTCAGACAATCAGGCAATCATAAATTGCCAATTAAAAGGATTGCCCGTATAAAATCGAGGGTGTTAGTAGTATAATTTGCTGTTTATATTGAAATTTTTTTCATAAAATCATATAGTGTTTAGATCCTGACATCATGGTAAAAATATATTTTTGAAAAGTAAAAAAATCTGACAGTAAAAACGTAAAGAAGTGTGGTATAATAGAATAAAAGCAGCAAGGGCACCCGCCTATTTGTAGGAAGCAAATAGGCGGGATAAGAAAGCATCTTGATGTGAAATTGTTTCACGAAGGTGGCAGGAAATAGGGCATGGATAAGGCGGAACTGAAAAGTTTTTTGCTTATATACAATAAAATAAAAGATGCGATAGAAGCAGGGAAAGAGTATGCGTATATTCGGCTAGGTAACAGACGAAAAAAGATCATGTTTCCGAAATGGTTGTATAATTTGCCCGGCTATATTGAGGACATTATCATAAGCGAGGACAATCCACTGTTTACATATATAATCCAGGAAAGCGTGTTATTTGGAAAAACGGACAAAAAAACGTTGGCAGAAGTTCCTTTATCGGAAAGCGGTTATTATCGATATAAGCGTAAATTTGAAAATAAATTATACGGATTGTTTATCGTTGCGGGATATGTAACCCGCGAAGAAATATTGAGAGCAAAAATAACGGATTAAAAAGCCATGCATCGATCGGATATGCTCTCCTATAATATAAAAATACCCTAAGATAAATAAAGAGGAGGGATTATGACGACAGAAATTCGGCAAATTGTCGATTCAGCAAAGTTATTCAGTGAAGTCAGGTTTGAAGGCGAAATCAATTTGGAACTGCCAAAGAGTACAAGCTTTTATGTGGGGAAAAATTTCAGCAAAAGTCTGGTAACAATAACGAAGCCGAATATAACTTTGGATTTTTCCGATGCAATCGTGCGCGTAAATATTACGGACCCGTTAGATACTGATTTGAATATATTTTTTGTTTCAAGCATGGCAAAAAATGTGGAAATAAAGAATCTGAAATTGTATGTGCATCTGAATATCCCCACAACCACCCGGCAGATCGTCGGGATATACAACACGGCATACGGGTTGAAATTAAATAATTGTTCCGTTGAAATTATTTCCGAAAATCATTCGAATTTGGTCGGGGTGTTCAACAACGGAAATCTGGATACGCATATGGAAACGCGCGCGGACAACCTTGTGATTGCAAACAGTTGCATTAGGGTACAAATCGTGCAGAGCGGTACGAAGGATAGTATCGTTTACGGCATATACAATAATCTTGCAAACAGCATATCCATGCAAAATACATTTGTTTATTCGACGAATATCGGAATCGGAAAAAAACAGGCGGCAATCGGGGGTTTTACCAACGGGAGGTTCGGCAGATTTATCGGGAACAATATCAAGGCGAACGGCAGTCATAATACCGGCAACTTAAAAGAACAGGCATACGCATACGGATTTGTAAACGAGGGCCTGTACAATCTGATTGAGTCCAACAATATTGTGGGCGAATGTGGCGGGCAATGCGTCGGACTTGAAAATAAAGGAGATTTTGCAAAGGTAAACGGAAACAAATTTTTGGCGACGCATACAATCAAAGGTCGTTCCATTCGCAACTATGCGAATGACAGTATTTTTGACGGAAACATTCTGACGTCTACAAGTCGCAATCCGCGGTTGTTTGAGCAGGAAGGCAGCAACTGTATTATTACAAATAACATGATAGAGGGGCTGCAACTGCCGCAGACATATCAATCGAGCGTTGGTATCTATGCTGCGGCAGAAAGCACGACGGAAAATCTGATCGCGCAGAATATAATCAAAAACGTTTGCGATTGCGGGATTTTTGCCCACAACAATATTGGATTGGTACAGAACAATATCATAACGACGTATGTGGAAAGCTACGGGTTTGTAAAGCAGGGACTAAAAACAAATGAAGAACTTGCCTTAAAACTCGACGAAAACAGAATACATTCAATTTTCGATTGACAAGGAGGGGAAAAATGGAGATCACGTTTACAGAGCTGGTGCAAAATTATGGTCTGGACAGCGTATTGATCGCTTTGGCAGTATGTATTCTGACGGGACTTGTCAAGATGCCGATCAAAAGTTTGGCCGCAAAGACAAAAGATTCTTCGAAGTACACGAAATATATAACGTTTTTGCCACTGCTTCTCGGGTTCGGCGTAACGGCGCTGTACGAGTATATAATGACGAAGACGGTTTCGTTTACGGGAGAGTTTATAACCCTTTGGCTCACGTCGAGCAGTTTAAGTTTAGCGATCTATGCCTTTATCGAAAAGTTTATTCCGAGCAAGAAAAAGATATTGTCCGCGGAAGAAATCAGGAAGAACGAGGAAATGATTGATTCGATTAAAAGTATTTTAACGGCGGACAAGATCTCCGAAGAAGCGGAGGAAAGTACGGCAATAGCATCTGAAGTCAACGAAGAAAAACAGGATTTAGAAGCGGCTGGAATAAATGCGACTGAACCGCAAGCAACCGAGTCAATGCAAGGGAAAATCATTTTGCGGGGCAGAAAGAATGTTTAAATTACAGCGAAATATCTATCCGGGAACGATGATTGTATTCGAGGGCACGGATGGTGCCGGCAAGACGACGATGATCGCCAAAACAAAAGAGTACCTTTGCGCGAGGTTTGGCTCCGAGCGGATACTCCAGGAAAAACAACCCACAGATTTGTCCAGGAAGACGCGGCTGTTTCAAAAGATGATGTACTGTTCCAAACATGAGGAAATCAATTACAGGGCGGTGCAGCTGCTGACGCTTTCCGATCGGGTACAGCACAATCATGAGGTTATCGTTCCTGCATTAAAAGAGGGTAAAATTATCATCTGCGACCGCTATCTGTATACGAGCATAGCGAATATGCTGGCGCGCGGATATCGGAATGAAACGTGGTTTTTCGAGGCGTGTAAGGAGATAATAAAGCCGGATATCGCATTTCTGGCGTATGTAGAGCCGGAACTTGCGATACGCAGGATCCGTTCCCGACCGGAAGAGTGCAACAGACATTTGAACGAAGAGCTGCTGCATAATGTGGCGAAAGAATTTCTGTCGATGCGGAAACAGGCGTATTTTCATGTTTTGGATACGAGCCAAAGCGCGGATGCTGCCTTTTTGCAAGTGAGAAACGAATTGGATACGTATTTTGAGGGAAAAAATGAATAACGAATTGAATTTTGTGTTGGATGTGTTGCAGGATAAGCCGAGTATACCGGAAAAGAGTCTGGACTGGTATTGGATACTCGGCTTTTTGGAATTGAATAAAATCGGAGGGCATTTTTTTAATAAGACAAAAGAATTGGACATCAAAATACCGCAATCGGCGGAACGCAAACTGTCGCAGATTCTCAAAATGCAGAGCGAGCGGAATCGGTTCATGCGCAAATATATTCAGGATATCAGCGACGAATTGCGGTATGAAAAGATCTGGTTCGCGTTTTTGAAGGGCAGCGTTCTGTCGAATACGAATTTCCGATTCAGCGAAAAATCGTTTAGCTGTATGGCTCTTTCGGAGGATATGGAACAAAAATACAGGCGGCAAGCGGGCGAGCCTTTCTACGGGGAAGGGGAACGGGTATCGAACGACATCGACCTTTTAGTAGAACAGAAAGATATTTCCGTAATTTCAGAAGTTTTGAAAAACATGGGTTTCGTGCAGGGGTATTATGACTTTCGGGAAAGCAAAATCGTACCTCTACCGCGGGCGGAGATCCTGTCTAGGCGCATGAACCGCGGGGAAACGGCGCCGTTCGTTGTTGCAACGGATCATCCGTTGGTGTCGTTCATCGAGGTCGATATCAATTTTTCTCTGGATTACCTTCCTAATTCGCACGAGGATATGCTACATGCAATCTTGAAAGATTCTCTCTGTTATGCGGGGAATATTTCCGGCGGAATACGCAGTTTGTGTGCGGATGACTTTTTCCTGCACCTTATAATGCACCAATATAAGGAGAGCGTTTTGTATTCCATGGTGCAGCGCAGTAAGGATACAGAACTGTATAAATTATTGGATATATACCTGTTCATCAAGAAGGGATATATCGAGCTTTCGGGGCTTTACAACAAAGTAAAAAAATACGGATTGGAACAGCCGGTTTATTCCGTCATGTGTTCGATATCGGAATTGTTTTCGGATTTTCATTTTTCGGATTATGTTTCGATGTTTCGGCCAAAGGACGGAGCGGACGAAGTCATCGACCCTCCGACGGGCAGAAAGTTTGTTTGGGAGAAACCGCTTTCGGAACGGATAAACTTTTTCGATAAGGAATGCTTTTTGCGCGAGGTCAAAGATGAATAGGGAGTCGCTCGGCAAGGTGTTGTCATTGTCCTGCGTGGAGAATTACTTTTTAGGATATTTTCAGGACAGATTCGACGTGCGGTCTCTGTACGTGGAGAGCTTCGTACCCTTTCAGGAAGTAATGAATGCGTTTTTGAAAGAACACGCAAGCTATGAAAATTATCCTTTGGTAAGATTACAGGAAACATCGGAAAAATTAGGGATTACGGAACATCGGTATAGTGAAACACTCCGATATCAGAAGAATAAGTTAAATTTAATTCGTGTTAATAAAGTATTTTTCAGTGGTTCAAAGCTGTTGCCTTGGAGGGCGGATCATTACATTGCGCTCGAAAAAAAGAAAGACGGATATGCCTATTGGAACAATTACCCATTATCGGAGGGGGAATTGTCTGAAACTCGAGCAGATGAAATCTATGACGGGGCGTGCTTAATTTTTCAGGAGAAGGGCGAGTTTAGCGAGCATAAATACAGAAAATTGTGCGTTTTGCAGCATGCGAGAATAGCGAATCAGAGCATCGATGAAGTGCGGATAACCGAAGAAAAATTAGTCAATTTGCGGGATGCTTTGTTGGTTCTGAAAGTGTTGCGGAAAAGGGTTGCGGCCTGGTTTGCGTTTGAAGCGGACAACAAAAGATTTGACGGCGACCTGAATTTTCAGATACATACGGAGAAACTGATACAGCTTTATGAGAGGATTCTTGTCGAGATTCAGTTGCAAATTGTAAGGAACAAATCCAATATAAGCAAAATAAACGAAAAATTGATGCTGCTTTGCGAACAGGAGCGCTTGTGGGGCAAGTCAATTCAAATGCGGAGGGGATAATGGATATTTTCAGGTATGTGGAGGAAGTAATAATTGATGCGGTCGGGGGAGATAACGTAACATTTGAACAGGAATTAAAGACGGATATAGGTCTGGATAGTCTAAGTTTGGTTGCCGTTATCGTGGGGCTGGAAGAGAAATTCGGAATTGAATTTGACGAAAGTGATTTAGATCCGAGTAAAATCATTCGCGTGCAGGATTTGGTTGATTTGGTGGGGAAACATATATGAAGTTTGGGAGTTTTTGAAGCGGAGGATGCTTTGATACGGAGAACGGAACGCATTTTCGGAGGGGGAAAATAACATACGGAACTTTGATTACACTTGCGGAAAACGGGAAAGAGAGGCAAAGGAATGTTCCGATTATAGCAAAGGGGCAACGCGGCTGGAACAGACAATAAAAAGTTTGCGGTTCATGACGGGAGAAAATATTTCCGTATCGGTTGAGTCGAGTTGCGGCGCAGAGCGTGAAGAAAAAACCAAAACGATTTTGTGACGAATTGCGACGATCTCCATAAGACGGTAGCCATTTTATTTACGCCGGAACGACGGGCGAGTCAAAGAGGGCAAAGCTCAGTCACAGGGAGATCATTGAAAACCTGAAAGGGATTGACAGTTATTTTCAGGTGCGTGAAGGGCAGAAAATACTGATTGCGCGGCCGCTCATGCATGTGGCCGTGTTTACGGGCGAATTGTTGTTCGTGCTGTATAAGGGGCTGGGAATTTGTTTTTATGAGGAATCGTTCCAGCCGGCTCGTTTGGCAAAATATATCGATGAAAACGATGTGCAAGTTTTCGGATGCACGCCGACGCTCCTGTATCATCTGTCGAGATACTTGCAGGGGGAATCGCTGAATAGTATCGTGCTCAGCGGTGAGCGACTGACGGAAGGGGTCGCCAATATTATAAAAGAAAAGCTTCCGGGTAAAAAGTTTTACAACGTTTACGGCATGACGGAAAACAGCCCGCGCGTATCAACCCTTTGTCCCGAGGAGTTTTTTGATAAAATCGGAAGCGTCGGAAAACCGATAATGCAAACAAAAGTAAAATAAAAGACCGGGAGCTGTTGGCAAAATCGCGGCCTTTGATGCAGGGATATATCGGCTATAAAGAAAAGACGAAAGAAAAGTTCAGAAATGGGTGGCTGCATACGGGTGATATGGCGCGCATCGACGGGCAGGGATATTTGTATGTTTTGGATAGAAAGGATGACATGCTGATCCGTTCGGGAATGAATATCTATCCTGCGGAAATCGAAAGCGTGGCGCTGCAGATCAACGGGGTGCAAAATTGCATGGTATACGGTGAGGAAGATATTCTTTACGGCAAAAGATTTGCATGAAAGCAGCTGCTGACATAGCAGTGGCGGCACTGCGCAAAGAGCTGGTCGCCAGATTGCCCGCCTACCTTATTCCTGATAAAATTTTGCTCGTAGAATCGTTGGCAATGATGCCGAGCAGGAAAGTGAAACGTAAATGAAAGAATCATTGCAATTATCCACAATGCCTGTGCGTTGGAGGAAAATGATATAACGCAGGGAACAAAACTGAAAGACCTTAGTTTGGACAGCCTTTCGCTTATTGAAGTTATCGTGAAAATCGAAGAGGAGTTCAGTATCGAATTTGATGATGAAGAACTGTATATCGGCAAATGGGAGAAAATAGAAGATATTATTTGTAGAGAGGAAAATCAATGGCGCATAAAAAATAGAAGGCATGAAAGCAATGAACCAATATAATACGCTGTTTATTGGAAAAATTTTGGTACGCTGCGATGAATTGGTTGAATTGGAAAGCAAACTCATTCGGGGTTGATACGGGGGGGGGGATTATGCGTGAGTTGTTTTAGATTTAACAAACTTATACAATAGCCGTATGGCCTATACGAGTGAAGCGGAGGCCATTCAAAATACGGAAATAGGCGAAGCAAATAACTATATTTTAAATGATTCGTTTGTATTCAATAAAATTCACAAAAAGGACAAAGTGAGTGGCATATTTTATTAAAATGCAAACGGATTAGATAATGTGAGCTGTGAATCGTAAATTTTTATCGTTGGACAAGTCGATGATAAAAAAATTACATTTATAGGATTTTGTGAATGGGGATATTTTAAGGAAAAATTTAAGTTGGAATGCTTAGACGGAACGTTCGAATATGCAAAAGTATATTTTTCCGATGCTATATGGCCGCTTGCAAAATCAGATGAATGCAATTTTTTCTGTGGAAAAAGTTTTATATGAAGATGGGTCCAGGTATTTTTGCGAAGTAAAAATGAAAAGTGGTAAGTGGTAAGTGGTAAGTGGTAAGTGGTAAGTGGTAAGTGGTATATGTATTTATTATACGACCAAATTTCAAGAGACAAAAAGTAAATAAAATAATATTTCCTGATAATTGTTTGATGCATATTTCTGCAATAACAATAGAAAATTAAATCATATTAGAGGAAAGAATGGATTATACGATTATAAACGAAATAAATAAATGTAGAGGGAAACCGATAGTTGGTGCTGAAAAGATAAATACTAATCGATTTAGATTAGTTTGTCGAGATGCTGAAAGAGAACTATCAGTATATTATTTTTCTTGTCCAATATATCGTAATATTGATAATAAATTAATATCCTTCAACTTTGAACATATTGGAGATATATTTGTTTTTAATGGTATTAACGCCAATGTGAGGGTCGGTCAACACTGTACACTTACAAATATGGTAGGAAAAATAGAATTACAAGAATTAGAAATTATAAAAGCTCAAATAATCACCACCAAAGATATGTATGGCGATTTAAGAGAAGCTCTATTTTTTAAAAATTGTGAAGAACAAATTCTAATTTTCCCTACTTGCAATGGCATTGCGGTCCAAATTACAACAACTAATTTATATAAAATGCGAAAATTTAGATTATTGACCGATAAAAAATACTATATTTGGGGAAATGGCAGATATGCGGCGCTTATGATTGAAGATCGCCAACCTTTTGCGGTTGTCAATGCTATGTGTCGTGGTATGGATAATGGCGACAGTTTTGTGCCCATATATTGCTATTTGGAAGAAGAAAAAGATGGATATTCTCTCATTATTGATTTAGGGGCGCCAACTGATTTTCAAGGTTCAAAGCAAACTTATATCTTTACTTTGGATCTTTATACTTCTAAAAGTATTTTTGATACTACCGTAGAAAGTGTAAATCCAGATATGAATAATTCCTATGGCAGCCTTGCGTTGATAGGAAACAGTAAATTCTTTGGAGAACAGTGGTTGTATACAAGAATAGATGCTGCGCAGCTATTAGATTTACGATATTTTTCAGTTATATCGGCAAAATTATATGCCAAAAAATATAGCGGAGGAGATGCTAATGTAAATATCAATAAGATGAATATACCTTGGTGTAGTTTTGGAAATACATGGAATACCAAAACAGAAACAGAAGAATTGGTTGGACAAGCTAAATCGGAACAGGGTTATTTAGTAGCTGACTTAACTAAAATCATACGTAAGATATTGTATCAAAACGGGGAACCGGATGCGGGTGTAGTTTTAAAACCCGTAAATATTAATCAAAATGCAGTTATGACAGCAACAGCCGATAACTATTTTACACCTCAAATATTAGAAATTAAATTATCGATAGACTAATAAATACAAGGGAGAAGCAGAAATGAAAATTTTACTTGGAAAAAATAGATTAAATGGTACTGCAATTGAAAATGAAGGGCAATTTGCGGAGGGAACACCTGCAATAAGAAAAGAAGAAGATGATATTGTTTTAATTCAAAATAAATCTGAAAAACCAGAAATTATGTTTGAAGATGTGTCTTTAAGGGACTCGCATATTAAGCATTATCGAATGACGGATGGGACAATGAACGCGGTGATTTTTAATGAACCGGTTCATTATTATGATGAAGACAGTCATTGTTTCCGAAATATCGATAATCGACTCAAAAAAATGGAGGGAAACAACACAGATTTTTTTAACGGTTATGAAACTAGAAATAATGATTTTAAGGTTAGTCTTGCTGGCGATTTAAATCAAAAGTATTTGATGAGAGTAAGCAAAGGAGTACACTCTATACTTTGGAAAGTAAGTGAAAAGGGAAATACGACGAACCAAGGGGAAATTGGTTATGCAAGGAATAATGCGGTCAAAACGATTGTTTCAGATGATGACGAGAATGAGCAAAATGAATTGCAAGTTAATCCTGATGGCACTATCTTATATTCGGGGATGTTTGAAAATGCCGATTTACAGTACATTATTTCAGGGGATATAGTCAAGGAAAATATTATAGTTAAAGAAAAATTAGGAGTTTATTCCTATGCATTTGAGATAGAAACTCATAATTTGGAAGTAGGGCTTTCACAAGATAACAAGGCAATTGAATTTTATGTAAATTATATTAATGATGATGCGACTCAAAATAAACAAGTTATTTTTTCTACGCCTTCTCCCGTAATGTATGATGCAAAGGGAGAGGAATGCGAAGACGTTTATTATGAGTTGGAACAAATTTTACCTGACAAATATTTGTTTAAGGTGATTGCGTCGCAGGATTGGATAAACAGCGAAGTTGCCGAACTTCCCATTACAATTGATCCAATGATCGTGGTGCATACGGGGTATAGTTCACTAAAAAGCAAAGCGGTCGGACTTTTAAATACGACATATTATTCGGAATATACAGGTATTAATTATCGTACTGTTGGAAAAATGTCTAACGGTCAGGTATGGCGTACGATTTTTAAATATACAATGCCGAATTTAGATGCATATTCCACAATTCTAAATGCAAGATTACAACTGAAACGATATGGTTATAGTGGTAGTGCATTAAAAGGGGTCCAAGTTTTAAGAGCGGGAAGTACGAAAGCTATTGGGAGTTATACTTGGAACGACAGTAATAGTGTAACAGGTAACATATTGGATTATGTGGAGCGCCAAGCGGACAGCAGTGGATATTACTATATTGATCTAACAGAATATGTGGAAAAAGTGCGGCGTGGTGAGTGGCAGAATAATGGAATTTTATTGAAAGCGATTGATGAAAGTACGCTTTCTAACGGTAATTATATCCGTTTTACATCTGAACAACATAATACAGTTCAGAACCGACCGATGTTGGTAATCAATTATAAAACGGATAAAGGATTTGAAGACGGACAAAGTTACCAGGAAAATACCTGCTATCGTGCAGGGGATTCAGCGGTAAATCTTCGCACCGGATTATTGAATTTTAAGCATATTGACGTGGAACTTTCTGGAGAGCGTATGCCGCTGAATATAAAGCATTTTTATAACGGGAACCAGGCTGGCTCAAATTATACTAAAAATTCAGGTTACACGATAGGCAACAGCTTGCGGGCAGGGTTAGGATGGAGACTTAATATTCAGCAAATGTTGGTTTCTGCCCCCCTTACAAATGATAACAGGACGGAAAAGTATATCTATGTCGATGCAGACGGAACAGAACATTACCTGGTGTTAGAGGGGGATGATGATAACGGAAAGACATATTATATCGATGAGGAAAATTTAGGTTTCCGAATGGAAGCCGGTAGTCGCATCATTAAAATAGATAATGGCGGCGAAATGCATTTTAACAGCAGCGGGTTTTTGACAAAATTAAAAAATAATTTTAACAGTGAACTAAATATTTACTATGATGCTAACAACAGGATCTCCAGAGTGCAGGATGGCGTTGGCCGAAGTGCTAATTTTTACTATGATAACTGCTGCTATTTGGAACGTATCGTATTGCCGAATAATAAAATAATCCGATATAGTTACGATTCTTTGTATCACTTATTGACCATTACTTATCCCGATGGAGAAAAAACGCAGTTTACATATGAAAATAATAAGTTAAAGACTGTAACGGATCAATCCGGGTATAGGTTAACTTATAGCTATAACGGGGATAAAGTAACGAAAGTAGCGGAAAGCAGCATTTATACAGAAATACGCGGAGATGGTGTTAATCAAGGTACTCAAAACGGCGGTTATGCTAATTTATATTATATCAGCAAAAATGTGACCGTAATTGAAAATGATAAAGGAGTAAAGACAGCATATACTTTTGATAATTACGGTAAAACCGTATCCATGTTTGAAGATCTGTCATCTGTGGATAATCCTTCGCGTGTGTTTGCCACAGGAGATATAACTTATGTAGGCGGAGATAGTGATCGTACAATCAACGCTGTCATTCCGAGCGCGTTAAAAGAGATAAGTGCCACGGATACGGATGATGCAGCAAATTCGGGAATCGGAATTAACTATTTGCGGGATGGCGCCTTGGCAAAAGTCAATACATTGGGCAGTAACGGTTGGCAGTCTTATCAGGCTTATACTCAAAATACAAGTATTGGAGGATATCAGTCTGGGGCAAGCGCGGATGACGGAACATCGGCATACGGTATCAACGGACAAAAAAATTCAATTCGTTATCTGAAGCAAATAATACCTGTTACAAGTTTAGCAGCCGGAAAAGTATATGTTTTATCGGGTTGGAGTAAAGCTGACTCCGTATCGATACAGAACACATATTCTGTAACCGGTTCAACGCCGAACCGTAAATTTGAGTTACGGGTAGAAGTTACATATTCAAATAATGTAGTTAAAAAATATGCAGCTCCCTTTGATACGCATAATACGGATTGGCAGTTTACGGCAACGGCATTCAAATTGGAGGCACAGGCACAACAAGTAGCAATATTTGCGGAATATAGCGATAACGCAAACACAGCATTGTTCGACCGTATCTCATTGATTATGGGTGCAGCCAGCATCAGCGAAACAAAAATTGTGGATAAAAACAATTTGCAGGCTGTCTATTCTTTCGATGATATTGTGGGCGCGCGCTATACGAATTACTACAATTATAGTTGTTGTTGCAGTTGCGGCACTTATTCCGCGGCGTATAAAGTAACTTCCGGCGATATGTCGCGCATGGTGGAAGATTATGCGGACGGTTATTTAGGCGCTTTGCGAATGAATAACGGCCGCTATGTTGTCAGTGGCGTGCGTAATGTTGAATTTGAAATGGCCGATGGGTATATTCTGCCTATATCGCGTGTGAAATTAGAAAAATTAACAGAAAGCAATAACGGAGAATTGGAATTCAGCGATGAACGCGATTTGAGCAATGGAAACAAAGTTGTAACACAAAAGATCGTTTCAGGTTCTGCACAATTTACAACAGAGCGTACATATAGTTCGAAAGGCCTGCTATTAAAGGAAAAAGATTATCGCGGAATGGTGATAGAATATTCCTATAATAATTACGGCGGCAGGACGAAAACGACCAGATACATGCAGTCGCAGGGCTCCGAGTCAAAAAATCGGATTATCGATGAAACGACGTATACATCAAACGGAAACTATGTGCAAAGCGAAATCGATACGCGAAACTACGATACGGATCGTACACTTTTAAAAACGACGTATAGTGTAGATGAAACCAGCGGATTGACGAATAACGTCACAATGCAGAACGGGCAGATTATCAATTACGGCTATGACAATGCCGGGGAAAAATTAAATTCGGTATCCGCCATGTTGAACGGTGTTTCGTATTCTAATAATTTTGCCTATAATAAAGATTTTCTGACGAGCATTTTGCATAACGGATTCAGCTACGATTTTGAGTATGACGGCTTGGGCCGCATCAAAAACAATAAAATCGCGGGGACGAGCGTATATAGCAAAACGTATGAAGATACGTCCAACGAAGATAAAGAGATTTATACATACGCGAACGGAGCGGTGATAACGGAAGTATTGGATAAGTACGGGCGGATCATACGCGAGTATTTGGGGAATGAGACGGAAGCGAAGATCGAAAACATATACAGCGACACGGCGGATATAGAAAATCCGGTAGTGAGCGGGACGTCGAAAATATACCGAACGATTGACAGGTATGCGGGTAAGGTGTATAATACGGAATATGACGAGTACGGCGAAGTCGTTAAGATGCGGCAGGAAGACGAGTCGAGCGGAACGGAA
>CAJFGA010000095.1 GCA_904374385.1 uncultured Clostridia bacterium
CCGCCCGCTCAAACACCTGCGGATCGCTCCATTTGTTGACATACCCACTATCCTCATATGAGTAATAATCGGCGTCGTTTTGCATGAATGCGATTGCGCTGGGGGCTTCCCTATACGTCCAGGCAGTATTTGTAACGATCGTGTTAAAGCCGGGAACAGACGCACTCTCGCCTTCATAGACTTTATTCAGCAATGCCGATAAAGAAGAAAAGCTGTTCGGCAGAGGATTGTTCCCGTTGTATTTTTGCATCAGATCTTTATTATATATGATATAAGGCACGCCGGCCAAAAGCGGAACCGATTGAAATCTCCCTTCCACAAAGCTATCGCAGGAAGCCGATTCATACCAATCTGAGAACGAATAATCTATCCCTGCCAAATCATAAACATCTGCCGCGGGGCGATAATTCCCATTGGTTGTATTACGTTCCGGGGTCTGCTGTATTCTAAGGGAAAAGGAATTCTGATTGCTCAAAACAGTTGTGGCGTTTACCTGAATGCGACCTTTGTATTCCTCATTGAAAGCGTCAGCCAGTGCATAGATCACACTGTTATACGTAAAATTTGTACCAATCCAGACATCAACCGTTACATTGTCGTAAATGATGTTGCCGTTTGCATCGCGGTTGACCGTAGAATCATATTCGTAGTCTGCGTACAGCGTCATGTCTTCTGTAACTATATCCGTTTCCATGTTCCACGGCTGCGTACATTGTTCGTCTTTACACCAGCCGACAAGCGTCTGCCCGATCCGCCCGCTTTCGGGAACATCTTCGGCGGGAATTGCAGTATTTTCTTCCACCGCTACCTGTACGGGCGCCGCAGAACCGTAATAGTTAAAATCAAACGACACGACGAACGAATCCGGCTCTTCGCTCCACTCGGCATACAGTTCAAGATCACGATCTACTAAGGTCGAAAAATCGAAAACATTTTCCTCCGTAAGTTCCGTTGACGTATGCCAGTCTTCAAAAATGTAGCCTTCCCGCACGGGCCGCCAACGAATTGCCGTAGTATTCGCCTTGACGCTCGCAGCGCGTTCCGCATTCTCGCCGTAATTGAGATGATATACGACGTTGTAATAATCTTTGACCTCCGTTTTTGTTTGGCAGGCAGCCAACAGTAACGAACATGCCGTTACCGTCAGCGCCATTACCAAAAACAAGGAGATCCATCTGTTCAGCCTGTTCCTCATTCGGTTGTCTCCATTTTTTATTCATGCTCGATCAAACGATCTCCGTTCGGCGGTAAAACGCCGAACGCCCGTTACCCGACCAGATCCGCTTCATCAACATTGAGCGCTTCTTCAAGCGTTTGCCCGTAACGCAGTTCCGTAATGGTCGTAGTGCCCGTAACTTTTTTCATAAACCAAAGCGCCGTGCCAAACTGCGTGATATCCCCGCCGTTTGTTTCCACTTCCGTCAGATAATAGACCTCGCTTTTATCGGACATGGCAAGATATACAGCAAAGGTTCCCTCCGCTTTGTTATAGTTTACGATGAGATACAACCCCGTCAATTCTTCCGCCGGAACAAGCTGAACGCCGTCCTCCAGATCCGCATTGATCAGATGATTATACTGTGCAGGAATGATTATCGCATCGGCATCTTCTCCGATAGAGCCGTCTTTCGTCAGACGGAAATAAAAACTTGCATCTTTGTTCTTCCACACCAACATCAGGTTATATTCTTCTCCGCCGACCATAAAGCGATATCCGACGCCATAATTCGTGCCGCCGAGACTAAATCCCGCCGCAAGCGTGATCTTCATCGAAAACCAAGCGTCTTCCGCTATATCGGCTTGAACGGCATTGTAATATTCGGTATACGCATTTGAAGAAGTATCCGCCGCGGCAGTAGGCAAATCATTAAAATTGCCGTCAAAGAATACGTTGCCTCCCTCAAAGAGCGGCGCCAGGTCGTAAGAAAGCGCCGTCATGCCCGTATACACGCTCGTCCTACCGACCCGTACCCAAACATTGGCGATGTTCGCTTCAAGCGTATAGGCGCCCGACTGCACGCCTGCAAAGGCCGCCGCATTGTTTTCGACCGCTGCCGTATAGATTTGACTGTCTGCTCCGACGAGACGTACCGCCATTCCGTTGACGTTGTTTTCCGCGGCAAAACCCAGCGTCACGTCCACCTGCGCAACTTCCGCCGTGACCTCGATCGCCACAGTATCCTGCTTCCCTCCCGCAGACAACGTGATCGTCGCCGTGCCGATACCGACCGCTTTAAGCGTCATTCCTTCCACTGCGATAATATCGGGATCGCTCGATGTGACCGACGCCACGACCAAGTCTTGGGGCAATGAGGCCGGGGCATAGGTGAATTCTACCGTGCGGTCGGCTCCGCCCGCCAGCCATGCCGCCTGCAACGCCTCTTTATTGGAAATAGAAACGCTGTCTACCATATAGCCTTCCACGGCAGCCATGTCTATCGCGGTCTGAATATCCGCTTCGTCCACCGACCATGTGATGTTGGAATACTCGCCTGCGATATATGTATTGTGCCACATTACCATGACGGGTTCGTCCCATTTGTTGCCCGTCCACTGAATGGTTCTCGAATATTTTTCATTGGTAGCCAGGTTCACGATCGTCATCGTAATTTCCGCATGATCGCTTTCCACCACACGGGTGATCGTAAAACGGGAACCTTTCGAATCGTCCGTAAAAGCATGCTCTTCGTTCTCTGAATTCGGAGAATTTAACAGATACCGATAGTTGGCGTCTCCGTATTTCGCTCCGAACTGCACCGCCTCGTTCACGTATCTCCATGTACGCAATTCGAGCATCATGACCGCATTATTTGCCTGCGCCTGGTCGTATCCGGTAGCGCGATAATCCCAGCTGAACGTAAAGTCTCCCTCAAAGAAAAGCTGCGGGCTTACGCATGACTCGTTAAAACTATTTGCCGTATTGATATAATCAAAATTGCGCCCGCGCTCGGCGGTTGCATCGTTTATGCGGGCGTCTTGCCCTTCTCCTTCGGCAAACTGCGTCACTTTATAATCGTTCCAGTCGTTGTTATAAGTCGTTACGATACCGCTGCCGCCCCGCAACAACGCATCTACCTTTTCGAGCGCATCTTCGCCATGAAGCGTAGCCATATTCGACATGCCGACGGAAATAGTATCCGTTTCATTTGCAACGGTATTCCTGCACGTCAAGCCCGGCACAGTCGCCGTATCATAGTAATATTCGAACGCCACGCCACTCACATACTGATCATTGATAAAGAAGTAGAACATATTGCCGATACGCGCCGTAGCATATTTTACATGCATCGCGTCGGTATCCGTAAGGCCTCTGTAAGCGGTCATCTGATATTGATAGAGCGAAAGATTTTCGTCATAATAATCGGTCGTCGATTCTCCGTTCCACAGGGTATCATTCTTTGTATGATCGAGCACATAAAAATTCCTGTCTCCGCGATTGATTCCCGAAAAGATATATCTCGATGAATCGCCGGGAACAAAATGCCCCATGCCTACGATGTTTCTGTTAGACGGGTTCGAAACATCATAAACCACTTCTGCGTAATAGACATCGCCGGCAGGCTCGTTATACTCTGCATATACCATTCCGGTACTCGTTAAGGTCGCTTTCTGCTCCGTGTCGGAAACAAATTCGTTTTCGACTTTAAAAGATGCATTGGAAGAGCCAAACACTTTCCTGTATGCCTTTACATCGATCGTCTGCGATGTCGTTTTGCTGCTATCTCGGGGATCGGAAACCGTATAGGTAAAAGTGTAGTCCCCTTTTTCGGATACGGTGAGCCGATTTTGTCTGTCGATTTCCATTTTGCCGGTATCGGAAACGGTTACTTGGATATATTCGGAAATATCGGAACCGTCGCACGCGATCGCCTCGGCCTCGGGAATCGTTACATGCATATCTTCAACAAGTTCAAAAACGTCTTCCGCATCTTCGAACCCGTCTATCGTCAAAACGGGCGCGGTCACGGAGGTCGTAATTGATACTCTGTCTTGCTTTCCGCCTGCGGAAACGGTGATCGTCGCCGTCCCCACGCCGACCGCTTTTAGGGTGCTGCCGTCCGCTTCGATCACTTCTTCGTCGCTTGACTCAACGGTGAAAGGCGTGTCCTGCTCTGTAAAAGAGTCGGGACTATATGCGACTTCGACGGTACGGTCTGCCGTCCCAAGAATCCATTCTGCCGTCAGGGCGTCCTTATTGGTGATAGAAACGCCTTCCAACGTGGGCGACACCGTGACGCTGACCGTATCGCTCACTTCCCCGACGGAGACGGTGATCGCAGCTGTACCCGGCGCAACCGCATGCAGCGTCATTCCGCTCACCGAAACAGCCGAAGTATTGCTTGAAGTCACAACGGTTTCCGTATTCTCCTGCGTATAAGAATCGGGCGAATAGGCGACTTCAACGGTACGATCTTCGTCTCCGACATACCATTCTTCTGTCAGGGCGTCTTCATTGGTGATCGTCAATGATTCGAGCGGCGGAAGCGTATCGTCCGTACACCCGACCATAAAAAGTACAAATGAGAAACACATCATTGCCGCTAAGGCAAAAATCCATAGATTCTTCTTTTTCATCATTCTTCCTCCACTAAAATTTTATAAGTTTTTTGAGCCGCTCTGTTACTTTTTGAACATATACACCTCCTTTAAATTAATTTTCATCTACCCCATAGGGTCGGTTGACAAAAATTTTTACCGACTTTCCCCTTTACGGAATGATCAAAAGCGACATCGGTCACTCCCTCAATAATGGAAATCCCCCCGATATGTCATCCTGCGCCAGATAAGTTTTTGTTCAAATCATTCCCGATTCGGGCTATGAACGTTCACCTATAATTAAAAACAGTACGCCTGGCCGAAAAACAGCACACACGGATAAATAAATCAATCTCCGCTCCCGTAAAACACCTATCAAGTATGTTTTTATTTTACGCCCTATCCACCCCATTGTCAATACCAAACCTTATTTTTATCTTACATTACTTTTAATGTAAAAATTATAAAACAACATTAAAAATAATGAAAATATCTCTAACCTCTTCACTAAATGTCATTAATCCTAAATATTGGCGAGTGCTGTGTATGGGCGCAGTTCTTGTTGCTCTTACAGAATTATATAACAAAAGTTTTAATTTGTCAATACTATAATTTTAACTTTATTATAGTAAATACATACAATACTAACTATAGTTTTAATTTAAAGAGGATTACAGCTATGGAAAAGAAAGATGTTGCTAATAGAATTAAAGTCTTGCGTGAAGCAAAAAAGATGACTCAAAACGCATTAGCAAATGCTGCAGGTGTTTCTCCGACATATATCTATCAGTTAGAACGAGGCGAAAAAAGCCCTACTATAGAATACCTTGATCATATTTGTTGGGGACTTGGCATAACGTTGCATGATTTTTTTAACGAACCAACTGAACTGGAAGATCTGGTTGCCGTTATTTCTTCTCTTTCACTCAAACAGCGTACATTATTAATTGCTTTTTTAAAAAGTATAGAGCTTTAAACAAACCATAAACCGAACAATTCAAGGAAAAGCTTTTTACTTGTCAGAATAGCTTGTTCTATTTTCATCTGTCCCAGAAGAGTAAAAATAATCCACAGGTCGAACTATTTCAAAGATCATCCGACTTTATCCTGCTTCACTTTTTCAAGTCTTTGCCACAGGCTATACCTCTATTCCCTTACTGCGTTTTCGATGCGGGCATACACCTTTTCGCAGAATTTCAGATTGAGGTCTATGCCGATATATTCCCGACCCAACCTCTTTGCCACCGCGCCCGTCGTGCCGCTCCCGAAAAACGGGGCTATACCGTATCGCCTTTCTCGCTCCCCGCAAGGATACACGGTTCTACGAGCTTTTCGGCGTACATCGTAAAATGTTCGTCCTTGCGGAACGCATCTGTGTGCCTCCGTTCGTTCAGGATTTTGCTCCCTTCACTTATTTATTTGTAGAAGTTTATGCTATCAAAAAGACTTTCGTTTTCAAAAAGAACATAAATCCGTGCAGCTATAAATAGATAAATCAAAAAATGTGAAAGGTTATTTTGTTAATATTGGTAACTGTGAAGATATTGCTTTAATAATTGTGATTTAAATGTTTAACTTCGACCTCGAAAATTAAAATTAGAATAGGTAAAAGAAAATATGTACTCAAACCAAGATTTAATTGAACTCGTCGATATATTGCGGACAGAGGAAACCGAAACGGAATGGTTGGAATTTAAGTTAAACTACGTTTCCAATCAGGACATCGGCGAATATATCTCTGCGCTGTCCAACGGGGCGGCGTTAAAAGGCAGACCTTTCGGCTACCTTATTTTCGGCGTGGACGATAAAACGCATGAGGTCACCGGCACGACGTTCGATTACCGCAAACAGAAACAGGGCAACGAGGATCTCGAAAATTGGCTCAAACGCCTTACCGATCCGAAAATCGGATTTATGATTTACGAAATACAATATTCCGCCCTGAAAAGACTTGTTATGTTTGAAATCCCCGCGGCGTTCAATCAACCGACAAGGTTTGCGAGGCGGGAATATGTCCGCATCGGAAGTTATCGGCAAGACCTTATCAAACATCCTGATACGGAAAAACAACTTTGGTATGCGCTGAACAGGGTGTCCTATGAGCAATCCACTTCTTCACTCCAAAACTTACATTTTAAGGCGTTGACTTTGATTGCCGGCAGCCGCGGTATCGACTTTTCAGAAGAAAAATTTGCGACGCTGCGGATGTTGGACACGAATGGTAAATTCAATAACCTTGCCCTTCTGCTGAGCGACAAAAATCCGCTTATCGTAAAATTTGCCGTATATTAAGAACGACAAAATGGATTTTGCGGTCAAAAAGGAATTTACGGGTTCGTGGATCGCCATGCTCGATCAAGTGTTGGAGTATGTGAATCTCTATAACGATACAAGTGCGCGCGTAATCGGAAACAGCGCGACGCGCACAGAGGTGCAAAGTTATCCCGATCCTTCGTTGCGGGAAATCGTTGTCAACGCATTTGCGCACTTTGATGCAAGTTTCCCTTCCGATATAAAGATAGAGTTTTATCCCGACAGGGTAGAAATCGCCTCGCCCGGCGCACTCTACCGCACGACGATGAAAGAGGTGTTGAGAGGACGGCAGTCGTTCCGAAATCCCAATCTCGTCTATGTATTGAATAAATTTAATTACA
>CAJFGA010000096.1 GCA_904374385.1 uncultured Clostridia bacterium
TTGGTAACAACGGCGCTTTGCACGGATATTCCGGCAATCGGAATGAGGACAACGACGTTACCGCGGTCAGCAGAGTGGCAGACGGCACGGCTTTCATGGGGTGCGTCAATTTCAGTCAGGCAACGGTGGCGAATATTTCGCAAATATCGAATTTCGGAATTCTGCCGTTAAGCGGACTGTTTACAGACGGAGACTATGAGTCTAAGAACGATATACCCGTGCATACGGTCGGGTTGGCATTCTATAAAGCGCAGAGTATCAGCAATACACAGTTGGCGGCGGCTGCTGTTTTTGCCGATTATATGAGCAAAAACTCGTATGCATTTGCAGAATTGGGCTGGTACCCTGTCAGAAAATCGGTTGCCGAAGGCGATGCGTTCACAAATTCCGATCATGCAGTTATCTCTGTATTGAAGCAGTGCGGAGAGCCTGAAAATTTCCGTACGTTTGACGGATATGTCCGCGGCAAAACGATCGTCAATTCCAATGTCGCTTTTGGTCATATCCTGCCTATCCTCTCGTCAGATGGCAGCAATATGCGGGAAAGAGTGACCGAAATGATGTATTCGATCGAAAATAATATTTATTAAGGGGCCGGAACATGAAAAAATTTATAAAAAATATTTGTGCGGCAGCGCTGTCCGGCGTATTTGTTTTAGGCGCGGTTGGCTGCGACGGCGGCTCGCAAAGCGGTTCGCACCTGCCTGCCGATCCTGACGTAACGACATGGAGCACGGTTTCTCCGGACGGATCGATTACCGCTGCGATGAGCTTGGAAAGTACCGGCGGGTTATTCTATACCGTTACAAAAGATGATACGCCGGTGGTGGAAAAATCGGCGCTCGGATTTACCATTCGGGAAGATGATTTGAACTTTCTTACGGTCGACGATGTACAGACGGAGAGGATTACCGGCTCTTACGATAATATTTCGGGCAAATCCGCACATGTGGAATATGACTGCAATCAGACAAAGGTTACTTTCAAAGGCTGGGATTTTTATTTCGATGTGACGATGCGCGCCTATGACGACGGATATGCTTTTCGCTACGGCATTCGCGCTATAAACGGCGGAAGCGGAACGATCACTGTCGAGAGCGAAGATACCGAATTTGCGTTGCCGCAGGATTCTGTCGTTTGGGCGCAGCCGCACCAATCTCCGGCGCCGAATAGGGGAGATTTCGTGACGTACGAGGAATCATATCGGAGGCGTGTGTCGAATAGTCTTGATGATCTGGTAATTACAATGCCAATGCTTTATCAGGTAGACGGTACGGAAATATATTCGATGATCACGGAATCCGGCCTGATCGGAAGCGGGTTTTATGGTTCGCATTTGAGCGAAAGTCAGGAAAATTCCGGCACGGGTATTTTGCAGACCGTACATGCCCCCGGAGGGCGAGCGGATCCGGATAATGTGATTGCTTATCCGTTTGAATCCCCTTGGAGGCTGGGGATAACGGGAACTCTTAAAACGGTGCAGGAAAGCGAACTCGTCGAAAAAGTATATGATGAGGCCGAATACTGGAAGCCGGATAACTATGACGAGCTTTCTCCGGAAGAACAGGAAATTTATAACTACGATTGGGTAGAGTCCGGTGTTGTTGCATGGAATTGGCTGATGTATAAAAACGCCGGTCAAAACGATTGGGCATTGCAGCGGCAATATGTCGACCTCGCTTATGAAATGGGCTGGAAATATACGATCCTCGACGGAGGTTGGAATGCCAATTTTAACGAAGGGCAATTCCTTGACTTTATGGACTATGCCAATGAAAGAGGAATTAAAGTCATTGTGTGGTGCGATGCTTTGGCGGACTTCGGAAACGGCAACATAAAAATTTTGACTTCCAAATTGGATACTTGGGAAAGTTACGGAATAGCCGGCATTAAAATCGACTTTTTTGACGGTTTGCAGGCGACAAATCCTTCGCATCAAGGGGAAGACAAGGAGACGATTGAGTGGTATGAAACGATTTATCAGGAAACGGCAAAGCGCAAGATGATCGTCAACTGCCACGGCTGTAATAAACCTACGGGCGAACGCCGTGTTTATCCCAACGTGATTAGCAGAGAGGCGATTCGAGGAAACGAAAATATTTCTGTAGACAGTACGATCACGGTAAACGGGCTGTTCGTGCGCGCCGTAGTAGGCCCTACCGATTTTACGCCCGTCGTTACGCCGCTCAGTAATGGGCTTACCATGGGGCATCAGATGGCGCTTGCCATTCTCTATGAGTGCGGCGCGCCCTCTATGGCAGATTTTGCGGAAACCTATACCGACATGTCCGGCGGTTCTGAACTGGCTGTGACGGATTTTTACGAAGCGATCCCTTCTCTGCGCGATGAAACGGTGTTCCTGTGCGGGCAGCTCGACCGTTATTATGTGGCGGCGGTGCGTGTAGGCAACGAATGGTTTATTGCCGGAGCGAATACGATTTTGGAAACAGATGTGACCTTTGACTTTTCTTTCTTAGGGGACGGAACGTATAGCGGATATTTGTATACGGATCGGGAAAGAAGAAACGATGAAATCGTAAAAACAGCCGTAAACGACATCACGAAAGAATCAAGAGCCGAAGTTACGATCCCCGAAAACGGCGGATTCGTGTACCATTTGATCAAAGACAGATGATAAAGCAAATCAACTCCGAAGCATATGCTTTGCTGATTGCTTCGGAGTTGATGGAAAAGTTATCGAAAGGAGCTAGTTTATGAAAGGAAGATTTTTTAAAACGATTTGCGGCGTAATCTGTACAGCGCTGTTATGTATTCCGGCTTTAACCGCTTGCGACGGAGGGCGCGACGGCCCGGTAGACCCCGGCGGTGATAACGGCTGGTGGGAAACTATGGGCGAATTACAGAAAGATGAAAACGGAGACGTTATATTTAAGAACGTACAAGTCAAGTTGTCTACGGTTGTGGCCGGTGTAGACCGCACGGCGTTTGAACAGAGCGTTGCGCAATTCAATTTGGAATATATCGGAAAAATCAATATCATTCCCACGTCAATAGGGGAAGGTTCGTATGAAACTACCGTTGCACAACAAATCAGAAATAACAGCAACGCACCCGATCTGATAATGTCGCACATGAAGTCGCATCGTTCGTTTGCAGACAATCACCTTATTCAGCCCTTCGACGAAGCGATGGAAAAGTCTGGGATCGAGATTGATTTGAAGCAATATGCAGACGGGCTTGCCGCTTACAGCAATCTCGGCTATGAGGATAATCTGTTTAGCATACCGATCGATGCGCAGAGCACCGTGATTTTGTACAATAAAGCGATGCTTGAAGAGTGCGGACAGTCGTTGCCGACAAATCATGCAGAACTGCTCGATGTCTGTGAGGCGGTCGCCGAACAGAAGGGGATTACTCCCATCGCGTGGAACGTTGCGCACGAATACTTTTCGCGCTATACATTCCCTACCGCGATCATACAAAACGGCGGGCATCTCTACGATACGGAAACATTTAAAGCCGATTGGTATGACGACGAAGATAACCGCAAGGTGTTTGAAGACGTTATCGCTTCCATTCGGGCGATGGGGGAAAGCCAACCCGCAATTGCTTCGCTCACCATGGACGATACAACGGCGTTGAACAACTTTTTGAACAACAGGGCGCTGTTCTATTTTGATGTGCCGTGGAATCTCAATGACGTCATCGACGCCTACGCTTCTACCAATCATATCGCAGATAGCGATACGGTAATTGCAGACTATATCGGCGGAACGAGCATAGCCAATTGGTTTGCGCTCGATCCGGAAGAACCGAATGCATCGAAAATACTGGGCGATTCACACTTTTTTGCTCTCAGCAGTACGGTAGAGGATATCAATGTAAAGGCTGCCTGCTTAGAGTTTATTAAATGGTTTACGCAAACCGCGTCGGTCGGTGCGGATTGGGCAGAAGCGGGACATATCAGCGCCTCTAAAATCATTTCTGCCGATGAGGAATATACGGAAAATTTGTTTGTGACCAATTATATTGATAAATTTTATCCGAGTATTGATGATTTTACGTGCATAGGGCTGACTCCTTATTATGCCGATATGACGACCAGTTTGACGACTCTATTTTCTACGGCGATCAACGGGACTCCGGCTAATGTGGCGAACATCATCAAAACGCAGCAAGATAACTTAAACGGCATTATTGATTTTGTCAATATGTAATTGCAGAACTATGGAAGACTTTATTGAAAAGAAAAAGGCTGAAAGGAGGCGGAGCAAGCGTAGGGAAACCTGCCTTGCTTTTGCCCTTATCAGTCCTTATCTCATTATCTTTATTTTATTTTCGGTCGTACCGTTTCTGATGGGATTTGTGTTTTCTTTTATGCGTTATAATCCGTATATGCCCGAAGAAAATACTTTTTACGGTTTTCGGAATTATATCAATATTTTTAATTTTGATTTGCCGATCTCTAAATCTTTTTGGGCATCATTCGGAACGATGCTCGTTTTTGACGTGGTTGCCGTTCCGGCTCTGATTTGTATCCCATGGATTTTGGCGTATTTTCTCAATATGCAGCCTCC
>CAJFGA010000097.1 GCA_904374385.1 uncultured Clostridia bacterium
GCCCTGTATCCGCAGATGAACGTATATGACAATATCGCGTTTCCGCTTACGATCAACCAGTATCCGATGCCCGTACGCAGCGGCGAATCGTTCTTCTGGGGCGAACTGAAACATTTGTTGGATACGGACAGGGCGGAGTCTTTTCTCGGCGCGGTAAACGAAGAGTCGTCGGGCAAAAAGTCAAAGCGCGGCCGCACGGAAAAACTGGCGTTGCAGTTCGGTATCTCTTTCGAAACGGCAAAATTGGCCCTGTCGCTTTCGGATGAAACGAAGGAGACTGGTCATGCCGCTATGCTTGCGGCGTTGAGGGAACGCGCCGCAAGCGAGATCGAAAAAGGGCGCGAAGCCCTCAAAGAAAAGGGGCTTGCGGCGGATGAAGAGTTTTATCTGATCGACGAGAACGGCGAGCGAATTACGGAAAACCGCAAATTGACCGATTACGAAATCAAAGCGCGCGTCTTTGAAACGGCGGACAAACTTGATCTTGTGCCATATCTCGATAAACTCCCGCGCGAACTTTCCGGCGGACAGATGCAGCGCGTCGCTTTGGGCAGGGCGATTATTAAAAACGTTCCGATTTTTATGATGGACGAACCGCTGTCTAACCTTGACGCAAAACTGCGCCTTTCCATGCGCAGCGAGATCGTAAAATTGCATCAGAGGATCGGTGCGACGACGATTTATGTGACGCACGATCAGACCGAAGCGATGACGATGGCGACGCGCATAGTCGTCATGTCGCGCGGTTTTGTACAGCAGATCGGCACGCCAAAAGAGGTATATAACGATCCGGCGAATATTTTCGTCGCGCGCTTCATCGGCTCGCCTACGATGAATATTTTTAAGGCGGATCTGGATATTGCCGCAGGCAGATTCGATTTGGACGGGATGAGCATTGAGGCGGGAGAGGAATTCCTCCGAAGGCATGAAGCCTTTTATCAGGAAATGGCCGAAAAATTCAGAGATATGCGGGCAAATTACGGACCAGAAGCGCGGGAAAAACTATTGCAGATCCTGTCCTGCACGGGCGAATATAAAGATTTCGGCGGCAGGCGCACTGCAAATAAAAAGGGCTTTGCAAAATTTGTTTCTCTGTTTCAAAAGCGAAAAGATTCGGATGAACCGGATGCGGAAAGTATGATTTTGAACGAAAAACTATCCAAACTTGTGGCCTATGCCACGGAGGATCATGAGGTCATGATCTGTATTCGTCCGGAAAGGATCCGCATAGAAAAGTGCGAACAGGGGAAGGATTACAAAAATTTTTATGTGATCCGGCCGACGGTCTGCGAACTGCTCGGCGGAGAATACAATATCCACTTTGATTTTTGCGGGCAGGACGTGGTAGCAAATTTCGATGCGGAGCAGAGCATATCGCAGAACGATGACATCGCGATAAGTTTTTTGCCAAAGGATATTTATGTCTTTGATCCCGTGACCGGCGGCAGGATCATGTAAATATTTATCGCGTATATCCGTAACTTTTTTGCTATATCGAAATGAAAAATTGATTCTTATGATTCGCATTGTTTTAATTTAAAAAATTTAGCACAGCCCCCGAAACGAACGAACTGTTCGTTTCGGGGGCTGTGCTTTACAATTACGAATAAGGACAGCCCAAAAAATTACACAATTTAAAAAAAGGTGTTAACGTATAGCATATAAAATTCGTTATATGCCAATCAATAAAGTAAATTTCTGCATCGTAATTGAATTCGGTTCAATTAAAATTTTGAAATATCCATCAAGATAGCAGTTTTAAAATGTCTGACGCGTTGGTGTCTGGCTTGACCTTAGATATGATCTTCATGATTTTTCCCTCTTCGTCAAGGAGAAAAGTGGTGCGCACGACGCCCATACTCGCTTTGCCGTACGGCTTTTTTTCCTGCCAAACGCCGTAAGCTTTTATAGCGGTCAGATCGGGGTCGGAAAGCAGAATAAACGGCAAGCCGTATTTTTCCGCAAATTTGCGGTGAGAAGAGACACTGTCTTTGCTGATGCCGATAACGACGGCATTTTTTTCTTTAAAAGGGTTATATGCGTCGGCAAAAGCGCATGCCTGCCGGGTACATCCGGGCGTATTGTCCTTCGGATAAAAGTAAAGGACGACTTTTTTGCCGAGAAAATCGGACAGCGAAACCATATTGCCGCCCTGATCGGCAAGCGTAAATGCCGGCGCTTGCATACCTACATCTAACATACTATTTTCTCCTGATAAAGTTGGAAAGTAAAGTACTATTATTGTATCAGATTGTTCGCAGAAAAGCAATACTTACCGCCATACTTTACATATTCTTATTTTCAGCCGCTTACAGTGAAAAATATATAGCGTATATTCCGGCGGATAAATTTTATTCCATAGGGTTAAAGCTTTTTTTGATCTTAGCCAAAAAAGTATTGACATTTAATAAAATTATTTCGGTATCGGAGAAAGAAATTTATCGGCATCGCAGATTGCGGAATTTTTGGCAAACCATGCGTTTATTCGTTCTATTGAGCGGTGCGACGACGATTAAAGGACGGCGCTAGGCTGAATTTGAGCGGGACATTGAGCGAAAGTGCTCGATAAAAAAAGGGAACATCGATTTTAGAAATTACTATAGAATAAAGCGCGGAGCGATGGCTTATGTCGATCGCTCCGCGCTTTTTAATTATCCGTGTTCCTTGAATTAAAAGCGATAGTATTGGCAGAATCCTCGTTCCAATGTATTTCTGTAGCGGTGTGCACCTGACTTTTATATTGCTTAGGGGATACGCCTTCGTATTTTAGAAAATTTTTGTTGAAATTTTGTTTTGTCCGATAACCTACCTGTTCGCTGATTTGCGAAAAGTTTAGGTTGCTGTTAGCAATAAGGATCTTCGATTTGCCAATTCGGTAATAATTTAAATATTCATTCAGCGTTTTTCCGTATTGTTTATGAAAGAGCTGGTTCAAATAGTTTTGCGAAACGCCGGCATATTCACAAATTTCTGTATTTGAAATTCTGTTTTGATAATAAGCGACGATATACTGCGTCGCTTTTTTAACATACACCGTTTCGATGCCGGAAGAGCTGAGCTTTTGTTCGGCATAATCTGCCGCGATGCGCGTCATGAGCGCCGCGAGCGCAAACTGCGTGGATGCCGTATCATAATCTTTTTGCCCCTTTTTATTCAGTTCGCTCTGTATGAGAAGTATCTGAGAATAGATATCGTTCTGATCAAAAAGTTTAAATACTCTGCCGCGGTTTCGGCTTTGCGTCATTTTTCTGAAATTTTCATCCGATTTGCCGAGTATATTCAGCGTCAGCGGAATGTGTTCGGGAGGAGAAGAAAGCGCCAGTTCCAAATTGAGGATCTGCGCCGGAAGGTCGCGCACCCGTATGGTATGCGGCACGTTCAGATCGATCAGTACATAATCGTGGCTGAGCAGGGTGAGATAAGAGGGCTTTTCGGGGTCTTCCGAGTCGTAATACTCGACCTCTACCTCGCCGAAGTTTACATACATGATTTCCAAACGTTCATGGAAGTGTATACACATGCTGTAATTTTGGTAAATTGTTTGATAATAGCAGTTGATGGAAAGAAATTTTGATAGATTGTCTTTTTCAAAAATTGACAAGGCTTGCCGATTCATTTTCCCCCTCAGAGCAAATAAGTGATCGTTAATATTGTAGCACGTTTTTTCGCCGTTGTAAAGAGTGAATTTTTTATTTTTAGTGTGAAATTATTTCCGTTTATGTGTGAAAATGGATATAAATTCAAAATACCCCCTTGAAAATGCGCTTTTTATCCACTATACTAATTGCGAATTTGAAGGCTACGAAGCACATGGAGGCTATAAAAATGAAGCAACATGTAAAGAAGAAAAAAAGTCCGTTGGAGAAGGGGAAAACGGTTTTTCTCATTGTTTTTCTCACGATCCCGGTCATCAATTTTTTGGTGTTTTGGCTGTATGTAAACTTTGAATCTTTTTTGAACGCGTTCCGCATAGAAGTCTACGGAGACGTCGTTTTCTCGTTTGATAACTGGGTATATTTTTGGGAAGAGATCAGCGGCAAAAATCCTTTTTCCACAACGCCGATGCTCTTCAGGAACACGTTGAAATTTTTTTCGCTCAACCTGTTTGCAATTCTTCCGCTTTCCTTTTTCTTTTCGTATTTCCTGTACAAAAAGATACGTTTTTACAAATATTACAGGCTGATCTTTTTTCTGCCGAATATCATATCGGCTGCGGTATTGGCGACGCTGTACAAATTTATTCTCAATCCTTCCTTGGGCGGTATCGTCCCGACGATCGTCGAACTGTTCGGAGGGGAGCCGATCAACTATCTTATCGATGAGCGATACGCGATGAACGCCGTACTCGTTTACTGCCTGTGGACGGGGTTTTCGGTAAACATGATCATCTTCAACGGCGCCATGGGGCGCGTTCCGTATGAGGTCATGGAAGCGGCGCAGATCGACGGCGTGGGGTTTTGGTCGGAGATAGGAAGGATCATTATTCCCATGACGTGGCCGACCCTCTCTACCATCATCGTGACGACGGTGGCGAATATTTTCGTTTCTTCCGGGCCGATCCTGCTTTTGACGCAGGGTGACTGCGATACTTCTACCATCGCTTACTGGATCTATCTGACGACCAAAAATCAATTGTCCATCTATTATCCTTCCACGGTTGCCTTTGCATGTACCGTCGTTTCTGTTCCTTTGGTGTTGTTGGTCAAAAAATTGGTCGGATTGCTTTGGACGGATGTTTCGTACTAAAAAGGAGGAAAACGAAATGCAAGTTAAAACGCAGAAACATAAACAGAACAAATATACAGTCAGGAAAAAGATACTGTTCGCGATCGTGGGTGTTTTCCTGTTCCTGTATTCGCTTACATATATCTTTATGCTCGGATGGGCGCTGCTCTCGTCTTTCCGTGACAAACTTGAATTTATCAGGGAGCCGCTGTCCTGGCCGCAGCAGTGGGATTTCGCCAATTATCTCGACGCATTTGACGTACTGGAAGTGGGCGGCAATAACCTGTTTGCGATGATTTTCAACTCGCTGTGGTATTCCGTCGGCGGTACGTTTATTTCCATATTTTTCTGCAACGTGACGGGATACTGTATCTGCAAGTATAAGTTTGTCGGGCGGAATGCTTTCTATAACGTCGCGATTCTCATCATGCTGGTGCCGGTCGTCGGCGCGATGCCCGCGACGTATCGCCTGCTCGATACGCTCGGTATGGTCAACACGCCGCTGTATCTGCTCACAATGACGGGCGGCATGGGGTTTAACTTTCTTCTCTTTTACGGCTTTTACAGCAATGTTTCCTGGGAATATGCCGAAGCGGTGTTTATAGACGGCGGCGGGCACTTTACGGTTTTTTTACGGGTGATGCTGCCGCAGTCCATGCCTATGTGCTTCGCTTTGGGCATCGTCTCGTTTATCGGGCTTTGGAACGATTACAATTCTACGCTCCTGTACCTGCCCGATTTTCCCACCCTCGCAACGGGGCTGTATCTGTTCCAGTACGTTCCGAGCATACGGGCCGACTATCCGCTGTACTTTGCGGCGATTATCATGGCGACCATCCCCGTCATCGTACTGTATGCGTGTTTCCAGGAGGCTATTATGACCAACTCCGTCGCTGGCGGTTTGAAAGGATAAATTCAGGAGGTAAAAAATGAAGGGAATCAAAAGGCTTTTGATCTTGGCGATGGCTTTCGTCCCGGTGTTCGGCATGGCGGCATGCAACCAGGCGGGGGACGGCGTTCTCACGGTCAGCTTCACGATTTCGGGCTATGGCTCGGAATATGTGGATGAACTGGTTGCCGCGTTTGAAGAAGAAACGGGCATCCCGGTGGAAGTGGAACTGGACGACAACGCCACCAACGTCAATATCTCGCGTATCGTTTCTACGAACAGGAATGAGATCGACGTATTCTTCGCGATGGTGCCGAGTTTTGCAAACATCGACAACTATGCAAATCAATACGGCTATGACAATCTGTTTCAGAAACTGGACGACTTGTACGCCATGGAAGTGCCGGATACGGGCGGGCAGACTTTGCGCGATCTCGTGCGGGACGATCTGTACGAAGCGCAGCTGACTTACGACCCGAACGGGGGAGAAGGGGAAATCTATACCGTTCCGTGGACGACGTCGGTAGAGGGATTTATTTACAATCAGAAAGTTCTCGATCTCTACGGCATCGATTCGCTGCCCCGCACGACGAACGAATTCGAAGAGGTGCTCGACATCATCAAGAGCGGGCGGACGGCAGACGGCGATATCGTCGCGCCGGCGCTCCGCGCTGCGGGCATAACGTGCGCGAATAACTCCGCATATTGGGCGTTCGTGTGGCCTACTTGGTGGGCGCAGTATGAAGGGCTTGCCAATTACGAAAGATATTTTTCCGCCCTTCCCGAAAACGCGACGAGCAACGTGCCGGACTGGCATGCGCTCGACCAGGAGGGCAAAAAGATCGCAATGGAAGAAGTATCGCGCTTTATATACAAAGAGAACGGTTATATGTATGAAAAGTGTGAAGATACAAGCAATTTGCAGTCTCAGGTCGACTTTTTTGACGGCAAAGCGGCGTTCATACCTTCCGGTTCTTGGATAGAAAGCGAGACGGCGATCGATTATATGAACGCCGGCGTCGAACTCGATTACGGCGTGATGCCCACGCCGGTCACGAGCAGCCTCGGGACCAAACTCGGCATCAGCGAAGAAGAGCTGCGCGCCGCGATCGATTATATCGACGGCACAACGGATACCGTTCCGACTTATGCAGGCAAAGATTCAGAAACGGCGTCGCAGATTACCGAACGTATTCGGGAGGCGAGAGGTCTTGTCCATTCGGGACTTACCGATCAGAATAAGGTGTATATCGCTTCCTATTCGAGCGAATTGGAAGAGGCGTATCAGTTCGTGCTGTTCTATGCGAGCCCTAAGGCGCAGCAGATTTTGATGAAATACGGCATACTGAGTGCGTTCGGCTATTCCGCGCAGGATATCGAGGAGACGAGCGACTTCGTGAAGTCGATGGACAGTCTGTTGCAGGATGAAAATTCTCAGCTGGTCTTTACGGTCGATAAATATCCTATCTGCTATAAAGCCGGGCTTACGGATACCGCGCACAGGACCATAACGAGTGCGACGCGCACCTTTGAAAAGATCCTGTACGACGGAACGAAATCTGTGAACGATCTGTATGAAGAGGAGCTGCTGTATTACCAGACGAACTGGTCGAGGATGCTCACCGCGGCGGGTTACGGCAGAAGTTAGGAGGAAATATGAAGAGAAAAAAATGGTTCGCGGCCGCCTTTGCCGCGGCGCTGATGTTCACGCAGTTTGCGGCATGTTCGCCGGATGGGGGAGGGACGACTCCGCCGCCCGAACAGCCGCAACCTGCGGAAACGGTCAGCCTGCAGACGGGATTCGAAGACGATAAGTCTGTAGGCGTCATCGAAGCGGGTACGGGCGTCACGCTGTCGAGGAACACCGATCCGCAGTATGCGCATGCCGGGAGCGGTTCGCTCAAAATGAGCATCGCCGATTTTGCCAACGCCACATTTTCCTTTTCGGAAAATGTGGAGGAGCGCAACATATCCGGGTACGATTATCTGAGCTTTTGGGTATATCATACTTCGCCCGAAGGGATGTTCGTCGCAAATTCTTCCACCTATTCGAGTACGGGAAGCTATATTTCCGACCAAATACAGCCCTACACGTGGACGCGCGTGAAGATCACTTCCGACAGCGACGTTTTCGGGATCATCCAGTATAACGTGGCTTTCAATCATTTTATCGTGGGGCCTGCGGGTTCTGATCTCGGGAATGCCGTTGATTTCGATCTGTATCTGGACGATATCCGGCTGTACAGAGATGGCATGACGGGAGAAAGCGAGATCTATATTACGGATGAAGAGGGAGAAATCACGGAGGATGTGCCTATAGGGGCTGTGGGAAAGACCTATACGCTGCCTTCTCCGAAGACGATCGGGCCCGACGGGTTTGAACTGTTCGGGCAGGAATGTGAAATTACGCTCACCGATCCCGACGGGGAACCGGTCGAGGTTTCCGAAGACAATACGTTCGTTCCCTCCCGTTCCGGAACGTATGTGCTGGAATATTCCCTTACATACGACGGGATCGAAAATTCCTTCAGTACCCGGTTTGAGGTCAGATTCGCCGATTTTGAAGCGATTTCCATGGGACAGGCGAAAGTGGGCAGCACTTACACCGTGCCCGTGCCCCGCGCATTTGAGGTCGGAACGGAAACGGTGAACGGGGACGTGGCGTGCGAATATTCCGTGCAGGCGGCGGACGGAGAGGAAATCCCTCTTTCGAACGGAACGTTTGAAGCGGACGATCCGGGAGAATATATCGTCACTTACCGTTACAGTGAAAAATACGGGGATGTGACGAATACGGAGACGGTCGAAAGATCCGTATGGGCGACCGCTTTCGACGGACTTGTTGCCGATTTTAATAACGGAGAAGAGCGCATGTTTGTCAGCCAGGGCGCCAATTCCATGGAGCTTTCGCTTGCGGAAAACGGCAGATACAAACTTGCCTCCGATGATTCCGTACGTTCTTTGAAAATGACTTCCAGAAACACGGCGGCTCCCTTCTTCCGTTTCAGCGACGCTTTTCCGTATCGCGATCTGACGGGTAAAAAATATGTGAGCTTCTGGATTTATAACGGCTCCGCATCCAATTTGATATTGGAATGGAACGTCGCTTCCAAAACGATCCCTCTGACGCCGCTCAGTTGGACGCGCGCGGTCTTCTCTGCGGAAGACCTGTATTCCAACGCCGTGATACCCGGCTCTGAATTTATTATGTATGCCGACGAAAACGCTTCGACAAATGCCGTCAACGGCGATTTCTATATCGACGATGTGCGTGTAATCGGTGAGGGGGATCCGGAAGAACTCAGCTTTGCAGAACAGCTGACCACAAACGATTACGACGAAGCGGCCGGAACGGGCGCAAAGATCGCGGTCAACGGCACATATCAGCTGGCTTTGAATATGTCTTCGCAGGATGGCGGCGCCGTAGATGCGACGGCAGAGGTGCTGAGTATCGTAAATAGGAGGAATCAGACGATCCAGTCGACGGACGGCGTATTTACGCCCAACCTCGACGGCGAGCTTACGATCACGCTTGCCTGCGAATATGACGGTATCCTCAATTCCGTGATCAAGACGGTCCGCGTCACGCCGCAGATCGAGATTTCTCCGAACGAGACGTTCGTCACGCTGCCGGGCGAAGCCGGCGTGGAATACACGTTCAGCGATCTGCCAGAAGTGTGGGATAAAGGCGTCGTAGATGACGCGCCCGACTTCGATTTCTATGTATATGATTCTGCGGGCAATGAAGTTACCGTAACGGGCGATTCCTTCACGCCGGCAAAGAACGATGTCTATGACGTCATTTATTCCGTTACCGATCCGCAGACAAAAGAAAACGCTATTTTGGAATCAAAAATCGTCGTTTATCCGAGCGGAAAATACGGCATTGTGGCGGACTTTGAGGATCAGGATGTCTCCATGATGCAGGCGGACTGCTATTATTACGGAGAGATTGGCACGTTCCAGCTCGC
>CAJFGA010000098.1 GCA_904374385.1 uncultured Clostridia bacterium
GCTGAGCACAAGCTGCAATGTGATGGACATCGGATCGCCCTGCAAATACAGCAACGGACCAAGATAACTGTTGTAACCTCCCACGAATCCGAAGATAAACTGCGCCGTAAAAGCCGGAACCGAAAGCGGGAAAATGATCTTAAAAAAGATGCCGACCTTGCCCATCCCGTCGATTTTTGCCGCTTCAACCAGAGAATCAGGGATACCTTCGTAATACATTTTCAGAAAAAACACGGTCCCCATGCTCCCGAACATACCGGGAATGATGAGGGGCAGCGGCGTGCCGACCCAGCCGAGCGCATAGTAATACATGTATCCGATGACGCTGAAAGCGCCGACCGGCACGAGCGAAATGATAAAGGCAACGCGGAAAAGTTTTTCTCTGCCCGGAAACTGCAGCTTGCTGAACGCATACGCGGAGAGTCCGGAAACGATCAGCCCCACGATGAGGGGCACGAGAGTTATCCACAGCGTGTTGAGGAAACCAAGCAGCAACGAAGGAATGCCCGTCGTGACCACATGGGGATCCATGCTGAAAACCTGACCGTACGGCCGCAAAGTGAATTGCCGCGGCCACCAGATAAATTTCGTCGTGCTTGTAAGTTCATAGGTAGACGTGACTGATGTGATCAAGACGATATACAGAGGGAAAAACAAAAACAATGTGTACAGAATCAGTACGGCAAGGACAGCGGCTTTGGACGGAAAAAAGCGAAATCTTTTTCTTTTCCTCTGGGAAACTGTAAAATTTTGGATATCCATGGTCAGCCCTCCATACTCTTTTGCCGCTGGCGGAAAAGCAGGTATGCGATGACCGCCGTGACGAAGAACAGTGTCCAGCTGATGACGGATGCGCTCGAAAGTACGGCAGGATCCAGCTGCGCTACATCATCGCCCATCAAATAGTATACCAGCCGCATCAGAGTCAGCCCCATGTTTTCCGTACCGCCCACGTCAGATCCCCAGCCGGACGGTATCATTAGCGCCGCAATATCGTAGGTGAGAAGCCCAGTATTGACGCCCGCCAGCATAAGATAAAAAGTTGTCGGCGCAATGCCCGGCAGCGTGATATACCAAAACTTTTTAAAGCCCACCGCACCGTCGAGGGCGGCCGCCTCGTACTGTTCTTTGTCAATGTTTGCGAGCGCCGCCTTATACATGACGATGCCATAGCCGGGCGCCTGCCAAATGATGGCGATCACGATCGTCCATGTCATCGTACTGGGAGTATAAGACCAAGCGATATTTGTCCCGAGAATAGTATTCAGCACGCCCGCTTCGTCTGAACTGAATATCCAACGCCACATGATCGAAACCGCTACGCTGGAACAGATATACGGAACGAAAAACAGGATTTGAAACACTTTTCCGCCGAATGGTTTTGTCGCCAAAAGTACGCTGATCGCGAGAGCGATGGCGAGGGTAACAAACTGCGTGCTGGCGACCCATAGGGTAATGCCGCAGGCACGATAAAAATACTTCGAAATATTTAGCGCAAGATTGGTGTTTGCCCAACCGCTGACAAATACTGCCTTAAATCCTTCGAAATTGTTCCAGGAAAATCCCTGCTGCAAATTGTAGAGGTCAGCGTCGGAAAACATGATGATGAAGGAGACTACGAGCGTCACGCCGCTGAAAAGGACAAACCCGATCAACGGAATGAGCGCCAACAGCATCGATGTAACGCTCGAAACCGTCCACTGCTTCTTTTTATTCGGAAGCAGTTTGCCCTCGGAAGACGCAGAAACAGTCGCGGCGGCTTCCTCTGCAGATGTTATTTGCTCAGTCATTTTATCATCCATCCGTCAAATCCCCTTGGTGCGTATCCGCATCGCACTCAGCAAATTATTGGCAATCGATTCGTAAGTATCGAGAAAAGCGGTCAGCGTCATCGATCCGTTGCGAACGTTGACGTTCAGATCATCGGCCCAATCATTGATCCATGTAGACACGTTGAAGTATGACCAGTCGCCGATCCAAGTATTTTGAGAAGCGAACGCTGCCGCCCAAGCGTTGTCCACGTTGCGCGCATCGCTTTCATAGTAGGATTCGCTCATGCTGTAACTGGTCTGATTTGGAACGCGATTTTCGCTTTCGCAGTAGATCGCCTGACCTTCCGGCCCCGCGATCCAAGCGAGAAATTTCATCGCCGCCTCGTATTCTTCCGCATCCGAATTTCTCGGAATGCAATACGCATAGGTAAGCGAGCTCGTTTTTGCTTCGCCGACGATGGGCGTACCGTTTTCCGCCCGATTCAGCTCGCCCGTATATACCTCGCCGTCATATGTTTCGCCGATGATCTTCAAGCACTCGTTCGCGAATCCCTCTTCGCCGTCCTTCTGATAGGTCGAGCCGCCCACATATTCGCGATATTGCGTAACGGGCGCAATGTTGATTTTTCCGTCTACCGCGGATCCCTTGAAATTATTCGACTGATAATAGCCCTCGACAAGCATGGGACTCTGCCCGGACGTGAACCAGCGATTCTTATTTTCGAGAGTGCTTGCTGCAACGCCGTAACCGGAAACGCCTTCCGCCACTTCGCTACCGCTCGGTACGCCGAGCCTGTTAAACTCGAGAAAAGCATCATACTGCGAAGGAAGTTCGTGTACATTCCCCGTTACGCTCGCCGTACCGTTTTCATGCAGCCAAGTCGAATCCTCATAGTCGAGCACTTCTCCTTTCTTATAGTCCGTGCCGTTCACAGTCACGTCGTCGATGGCGAGCCAATTTGTATTTTGATCGCCGATCGTAAAGATGTAGCGGTTCTGCTCTTCGTCCCAGCCGACGCAATCGCCGCCGACTGACCAGCCGTAATAGAACCACCATTCAGACATATAGCCGTAATTGTAATCGCCGCCATACTCCTGCGTAAAGTCACGCGCAACGCAGCGCAGTTCTTCCCAGTTCATCGGAATACGGTTATTGAAAACCTTATAGACCTCTGTCCCGCTGTAACTCGTCGACGATTCCAACCCTGCCGCTTCCGCCCAATCTGCGGCAGCAGCCGAATACTCGGCATAACCGTGCGGCTGATACTGCGTGCCGTTAGCGGCATTATAGTCGTCGAGGGCTTCCTCTTCCACCGAAATAATATTGATACCCTCGCCCTCAAAAATTTCTTCATTGTAAAATAGCATCAAGGGCGAATCACCCGCTGAGATCCCCAGCAGATTTGTCCCTTTGCCCGCGTGGTAAAAGCCGTTTTCATCTGTTTCCGCCGTCAGGCGCCAGCGGTCGAGCAAGCCGTCCGGGATGCTGTCCCAATCGAGTGTTTCTTTGATCTCATCGGTCAAGTAGTCGTCGAGCGGCAAAAAATAGTCGCGCACGGCGAGCGTTTTAAACTGGGTATCCGATACTGTGACGACATTATATCGGCAGTTTCTGCTCAACATGGAAGAGAGGCTGCCCATATCGCCGGTGTTATATTGCGCTTGGACATAAACCTTATCGATCTTTCCCTGCCCGTTATTATAGGCTTCGACCATGCGTCGGGTCGGCTCCATTGCGTACTGATCGCACTGCGTCGCAGCAAATTCGATGACGACCGTCCCGTCTTCCAAGTTCGGAATATCCGTCGTTTGATTGCATCCTGCCAACAGGGCCGCGCATCCGACCGCCGCGGCCGATAAAATCGCCAAAACTTTTCTTTTCATTGTTGTGCTTTCGTTCCTCCTAACATTTTTTGATCTATATCAACCTCCCCACGCCCGGGAAGGATCGCAGGCACTATGCTTGCCCGATCGGCGCGGCGTTCATCCACACCGTGATACGGCAATGCTGATCCAGCCAATTTTTGCCGCAAGAGGCATAATCTGTAAGCAAAATATTCTTTTCATCCTCCGTTTTGATCTCAAGACGGATCAGTTCTTTTCCCTCTTTCGGCAAAATTTTATATGCGGGCGCACCGCCTTCCTCATAAAATGACTTTTCTTCCGTCAGCGGGCCGCCCTCTTTCTGTTCGTCGCGCGCGAGAACCAATGGCCCGTAGGTAAATGCAACGCGTCCGTTTTTTTCCTGATAAGAAAGTTTTTCTGCAAAATCCAACTCTATCGCATCCCCGCCGCTCCACACGCGGTCGACGGTATGATATCCGCTTTCGGAAAGCAAAAACTGTTCGCCGGCACAGCGTATCGCCGCGCGGTCGCACCAATCGGGAATGCGCAGGCGGACGCGGAACCTTTCAGGCCTTTTCAGATATACTTCTGCCCGGAACTTTCCGCCCGATGGATAATTTGTGCGAAATCGGAACAAGACCCGCTGCCCGTCCGGCGTACTGCCCTCCGCTTTTCCGTTTAAGAAAAAATTTATGTAAAACACATCGCCGTTTTGTACCGCAGCATAGAGCGGATAGAGAGCCGTTCCCGCCGCGCCGATGCAGGCACAGCAGCCGTAAAATCCGCCGTCGGAAAACTCCTTAAACCCGCCGATCCCGCGGCCGCGCCTATTGTTGTAGAGCGGGCTGTAGCTGTCGAACGGCAACCCATCTTTATATTCATTCTTTTCAAAGCTGTACATTTTGAAGCCGCCCTCGTTGATGCTGCCGTACAATGCATTCAGCGCAGAGCGTTCGATGCGGTCAATATATCGGTGATCGTGCGTAGCATTCCAGAGCCGCAGGCACAGGCGCATCCAAGTCACGGTCACGCACGTTTCCTGCATGATCGTTTCCGAATATTCAGTTTGCTTTTCGGCCGCATGGTCAAACAATTCATGTGTACACCCGGCGCAGCCGATCACAGTAATGTCGCTCTCATAGACGGATTCGGCAAAGCGAACGGCTGTTTCGAGATACTCCCGTTCTCCCGTGACTTCATAATAAGCGACGAGCCCTTCGAAGAAGGACATGACTTCATAAGCCTTCGTAACGGGAAATTGATAGGGATATTTTCCCTGCCGCACGAGCGTGATCAGATCCCCTTCCGAACAGCCGCCAGTGGAAATGATGTACTCGGCAAATGCAAGATATCTGCCCTTGCCGGTCAATTTATACAGTTGGACGAACGGTTCCAAAATAGAGCAGGAATTGACGCCGCCCCACCATTCGCTCGTCTGCGTGACGGGGATCTGCCCCTGCCCGCCACCGACTTTTCGCACGATATAATCGGCGTGCCGCGTCAAGGCCTGCAGGATACGGCCGCGCAGACCGGTATCTCGGCAGATATCGTAAAAATGCAGCAGCCCCGTGAGCACATATTTCCTGTCCCACATGTCCCAACCGGTAAATTCATGCGCTACGTCATAGGCCGAAATGCGGCCGAGTTCGTCCTGCGCGGAGAGCAGATCTTCCACCGCGCCTCGCAGAACGGCATAGAGCGACTCGTCGCGGGTATATGTAAAGGTCAGGCAGGCGCCGCGCATCATCTTGCCCCAATATTCGCCCCTCCATCCTTTATCGGCGATATCGGTATGCTCTTTAAACACGCGGACGAATTCTTTCCACAGGGAAATATCTTTGAGCTGTTTTTCTTGAATAAACACTGCATAATGATCGGCCGGGCCTTCATATTTTGCAGCCAGCGGCTCTTGCTTTTTTACCATTAAAGTTTCCATGATTCTATTCTAAAACCAAACGAAGAAATACTATAGGATAATTTTTTCAAAAAGTTGTATAATATCTTCAATATTCGATTTTTTACTTGTTCTGAGCGCCAAAACTTGGTATAATGAGTAAAATTTATCCTGTACGAGTTATTATGGAAAAACAGCTTCCTCCTTCGCGATTGGAAAATCACAAGAAAACCCAAACTTTTAATTTAAACGACGACGTATTTCACCTATACGATCATTTGGCATACTTTCACGACAAAGAGTTCCCCCTATACATGCATTCGCATGATTTTTACGAACTGAATATCATCGTACAAGGGCATGGGCGGCACTATATCGAAGATAAAAACTTTTCTGCCGAACCGGGAGACGTGTTTGCCATCCCGCCGCATGTGCGCCATGGCTATTGGGCGGAAAACAACCAAATGAGCATCTTTCATCTGCTGATCGGAGAATATATGTTCGCAAAATACGACAATATGTTCGGCCAGTTTTCGGGGGTAAAACTTTTGTTTGAAACAGAGCCGATGATCCGGCGCACCAGCGACAAGCTCTCCCTGTTCCTGCATTTAAACAAACAGCAACAGGCAAACTATTATTCCACCATGCAAGATTTGATCCATCTTTCTTCCGCCACCTACAGCGGCGCAAGGGCGCTGTTTGAATTGCGCTCGGTGTGCCTGATCTGCGAACTTGCACACCTCATCTCATCTGACTATGACGCTAAGAGGACAGAAGAGCATTCTCCGAATACCGCCTATGCGATCATCCCCACGGCGGAATATATGAATGAAAACTTGGAACAGCACATCACGCTGAATGACCTCGCGAAACAGGCGATGATCTCCCCTTCCAGTTATCTGCGCCACTTCAAAAAACTGTTCGGACTGACGCCCATAGAATATTTGATACGTCAACGGGCGACGCGCGCCGCAAAAATGCTTGCGGAAACGGAAAAGCCCATCACGACGATCGCGCAGGACTGCGGCTTTTTTGACTGCTCGCATATGACGCGCGTATTCAAACAGGTGTACGGACTTACCCCCTCTGAATACAGAAAAAATAATAAAACTTG
>CAJFGA010000099.1 GCA_904374385.1 uncultured Clostridia bacterium
GGTAAAAATACGCTCGGCGTATTATTTATCTGTGAATAAAAAATAAATGGAGTAAACATATGACGATTGTCTACGATGACAAAGATTTAGTGTCGGCTTACAGACAAAAGAAGAAGATTTTTTACATCTATATCGCTGTACTGTTGGTTTATTTAGTACTATGCGTGGCATGTTTAGTGTATTATCTCAATACACCGTATAATTCGCCGGATCAAACGGCCCCCAAGTGGATCGTATGGGTCGCTTCGTGTTTGTTTGTTATATTTTCTTATGTATTTTTGGCAATCAAATACCAGCGCGTGCGCAAATATTATAAATTGATTTCATATCTTTCCGTCGGTCTAAAGGCAGTCAACAACAGTTATTTTTTACGGTATGAAACGCCCGAATTGAAAGACAATGTGGACTATTATGTCTTAATGATGTCTGAATGGAGCAAAAAAAAGTCTGAATATCTTGACAGAAAGATTTACTGCGACAAGGAAAAGCCTTTGCCGGAATTCAAATGCGGCGATAAGGTTCGTTATTTGACGCAGGGCAATGTTATTGTCGGATACGAGGTCGTCGGCCATGACGAAGAGTTTGTAAAAGAATTGGAAAAAGAAAAAGCGGCAAAAAGCAAAAGCGGGAGATTTTAAGCATGCGAGCAGTCGTAACGGTCACGGGAAAAGACAAAAAGGGAATCATTGCAAAGGTCAGCGCCTTTCTTTCGGAGAAAGGGGTCAATATCGAGGATATCAGCCAGACGATCCTGCAGGAGTATTTTGCCATGATCATGCTGGTCGATATCAGCGAATCGAATACGGAACTTGCTAAACTTGCCAAGGATTGCGAGGAATTAGGGCAGTCTATAGGAATGTCTATCAGGATCCAACATGAAGCGATCTTTGATGCGATGCACAATATTTAAGCGATGACGAGAGAGAAATATGTTCAATAAATTTGATGTATTGGAAACCATCGATATGATCGAGCGCGAGCATTTGGATATCCGTACGATCACGATGGGAATTTCCCTGTTGCCTTGCATAGCGGGCAACGCTGAAAAAACGGCTGATCAAGTATATGACACCGTGTGCCGAAAGGCGGAAAAGATTGTCAAAGTCGCACAAGATCTTTCCGGCGAATATGGCATACCGATCGTCAACAAACGCGTTTCAGTGACGCCGGTCAGCCTGATCTGCGCGCCGTTTCCCGCTCAGGCGCCTTTGATCGGCAGAGCGCTCGACCGTGCTGCAAAGAGGCTGGGGATCGATTTTCTCGGCGGTTATTCCGCATTGGTGCATAAAGGAACCGCCGATTACGAAAAAATATTTATAGAAAGTATTCCCGAGGTGCTTTCCGATACCGAACGTCTTTGTTCTTCCGTCAATATCGGTTCGTCAAAATCGGGCATCAATATGGATGCCGTAAAACAGATGGGAGAGATTATTAAAAAGACCGCGGAGTTTACAAAGGACACGGACGGATTGGGCTGTGCAAAGTTGGTCGTATTTGCTAACGCCGTCGAAGACAATCCCTTTATGGCGGGAGCATTTCACGGGATCGGCGAGGGCGGTACCGTCATCAATGTCGGCGTATCCGGGCCGGGCGTAGTTAAGCATGCATTGGAAAATATTCCGGATGCGAACTTGACCGATGCGGCAGAGACAATCAAGCGTACGGCCTTTAAAATTACGAGGGCGGGGCAGCTGATCGCCAAGGAGGCGGCAAAACGGCTCGGTGCAGAATTTGGGATTGTGGATTTATCCCTCGCACCGACTCCCGTAATGGGTGATTCCGTGGCGCATATCCTTGAGGAGCTGGGGTTAGAGCAAGTCGGCGGACACGGTTCTACAGCGGCACTTGCGATGCTGAACGATGCTGTCAAAAAGGGCGGCGTAATGGCAAGTTCTCATGTCGGCGGGCTATCAGGGGCATTTATACCTGTCAGCGAGGATATCGGCATGATCAATGCGGCAGAGAGCGGTACGCTTTGCATCGATAAATTGGAAGCGATGACTGCCGTATGCAGCGTAGGGCTGGATATGATCGCCATTCCGGGGGATACGCCCGCTTCAACGATCAGTGCGATCATAGCAGACGAAGCGGCGATCGGGATGATCAATAATAAAACTACGGCGGTGCGCGTGATCCCGGTGCCCGGCAAGGGCGTAGGCGACAGCGTCGAATTCGGCGGACTGTTGGGCAGGGCGCCTATCATGCCTGTCCATAGGACGGATAGCGCAAAGTTTATTGCGCGCGGAGGCAGGATCCCTGCGCCTATTCATAGCAATAAAAATTGAACGGAGGCTTTATGGAAAGGAGCGAGGCGGAAAGCAAGTATAAATGGAAGGTAGAGGATGTTTTTTTATCCGACGAGGCGTGGAATGAAAGTTTCCTTGCGGCGGAGAAGGAATTGGATTTTTCTGAGTTTGAAGGGAAATTGGGCGATAAAAGACAGCTTCTCCGTTTTTTTGAAAAAGAAGAGAGGACAAGCAGACTGTTGGAACGGCTGCATCTGTATGCGCATATGCGCCACGACGAAGATGCCCGTGTTTCAAAATATACGGCGATGCAGTCTAAAGCGCTTTCATTATATGTCAAGTTTTCTTCTGCCGTCTCCTTTGCCGAGCCGGAGTTGACAGCGCTTCCCGACGATGTTCTGCAATCCTATGCCGCGGATGCAGATTTGAAAGACCATGATTACTTTTTCCGCCAATTGATCAAGAGCAAAACGCATATCCTTTCCGCCAAGGAAGAAAAACTTCTTGCGGCCGGCGGAGAAATGTATTCTCAATTTCAGAATATCTTTTCAATGATCGATAATGCTGACATTCAGCTCGGCGAAGTTATTGACGGCACGGGAAAAAAGATTGTTTTGACGCACGGAATGTACGGCGTCATTTTGCATAGCAATGATCGGGAACTTCGCAAAAGTGCGTTTGAACGGTATTACAGAGCATATATCGGTCTTACCAATACGATTGCCGCTACTTATTTCGGCAATGTCAAAAAGGATGTCTTTTTGACGCAGGCAAGGGGATATCAAAGCTGCTTATCTCGTGCGTTGGAGAATGAAGATGTCGACGTCCGGGTATATGATAATTTGATCTCGTCTGTCAACGAATCCCTTCCGTCTATGCATCGTTATGTTGCCCTTCGGAAAAAGATCTTGAAACTTGACGAACAGCACATGTATGATATTTATGCGCCCCTTGTCGCTGATGCTGAACTTAAACTTCCCTATGAGCAGGCGTGCGATTTAGTTATCGAAGGGCTTGCGCCGCTCGGGAAAGAGTATCAGTCGCTCTTGCGTAAAGGATTTGATGAGGGGTGGGTAGACGTATGCGAAACAACGGGAAAACGAAGCGGTGCTTACAGCACGGGCATCTATGGCATTCATCCCTTTGTGCTGCTGAATTATCAGGAAACTACGCACGATATTTTTACTGTTGCCCATGAAATGGGGCATTCGCTGCATACCTATTTTTCCAACAACAATCAGCCATATGCAAAGGCCGATTACCGTATTTTTGTGGCAGAAGTGGCGAGCACCGTCAACGAAGTCCTTTTATTGAAACATATCTTAGCAAAAACAAAAGATAGGGCACTTAAAAAATACCTCTTAAATTATTATCTCGATACAATCCGCACGACGTTGCATCGGCAAACAATGTTTGCCGAATTTGAAGCGGTCGCGCATGAAATGGTGGAGAAAGGAGAGCCTTTAACGAGCGAAAATTTATGCGCCGTCTATCTCGAACTCAATAAAAAGTATTACGGCGATGCAATTATACACGATAAAGAGATTTCCTATGAATGGTCTCGTATTCCGCATTTTTATACTTCGTTCTATGTATATAAGTACTCAACCGGTATTATCAGTGCGATTTCAATCGTAAACAGAATACTATGCGAAGGAGAATCGGCGGTTAAAGACTATATGGCTTTTTTAGCTTCCGGCGGAAGCGACGATCCTGTGTCTCTCTTAAAACTGGCTGGTATCGATCTGACAAAAAGGGAAACTTTTGATATTGCCATGCGCGAGTTTGATGAAGTTTTAACGCAGTTCGAACAAGAGCAATAAAAAATCGGACGGCTGCTGCGGGGTTTTAATATGGCTGTAAAGACAAATATTTTGCCGAACAATTTAGAGGCGGAGCAAGCCTTGCTGGGCAGCCTTTTGATCGATGTCGAGGTGCAGACGGATATACTCGACAAATTGTCTGAGGATGATTTTTATCAGGAATCGCATAAACTCATCATCGGCGCGATGAAGGCTGTTTTTAATGCGAGAAAGCCGGTAGATCTCGTTACGCTTGCCGACCAGCTGGAAACGGATAAATGTTTGGATAAGGCGGGCGGCCTTACATATATCACTGATCTTGCGAAAATCACGCCGTCTGCCGCGAATTACAAACACTATTTTGATATAGTAAAACGCGACAGCGTCAATCGGCGGCTGATACGGGCCTCTCAAGAGATCATCGAGACGGCGATGTCGAGTGCGGATTCGACAGACAGCGTCGCTTTTGCGGAGAAACAGATCTTTGATATTTCCAAAAAGCTGGACACTTCTACATTGGTCGATATGCGGGAAGATGATAGCTATGATCTCGTTTTGAGTAAATTTGAAACGATATCGACCGATAAAAATGCTCTGCGCGGAGTGCAGACAGGTTTTACGAAATTAGATAAGATAACGAACGGACTGCAGAAATCTGATTTTATCGTGCTTGCTGCCCGCCCCGGCGTCGGTAAAACGACGATCGGTATGAACATCGTAGAGCACGCCGCGCTGGTCGATAACCGAGTGTGCGCTGTATTTTCATTGGAAATGCCGCGCATTCAATTGGCGCAGAGATTGTTGTGCTCCTTTGCGCGCGTAAGCATGTCGAAAGCGATGGCGGGAGAGCTTTCTCAATCCGATTGGAAAAAACTTTGGAAAGCAAGTGCCGACCTGAAAAGGGCTAAAATTTATATCGATGATTCTTCCAAAATTACGCCGGCCGAAATTTTGTCTAAATGCAGACGGCTCAAATCGAGGAAGGAAGGGCTGGATCTCATCATGATTGACTATATCCAGCTCATGAGCAGCGGCGCTAGACGTCAAGAAGAAAATCGTCAGCAGGAGATCGCCACGATTACAAGGAATCTTAAGATCATGGCAAAAGAGCTAAATGTACCCGTTTTAGCGCTTTCGCAGCTCAGGCGTATTTCCTCCAAAGAAGAACCGCAGCTTTCCGATCTGCGCGAATCGGGCGCGATTGAGCAAGATGCGGATATGGTCATGTTCATTCACCGCCCGGATGTTGCCGCAACGGAAGAGGAATTGCGGACGGGTAAAATCGTAAAAGATGCGGCCGATCTAATTATCGCAAAGCATAGAAACGGTGAATTGGGCAGGGTAAAGCTGCGTTTTCGCGGAGATCAGGTACGGTATGTCAATCCACCTCCGGGATTTTTGCCGGAGGATCCTATGGAAGGGCGAGAATCACACGATGACGAAATGGAAACAATTTCCGATGAAGACCTTGCAGAAGTCAGACGAGCGTCGGACGATATGGATATGAGCGAAGATTTGCCCTTTGACGAGGAATAAATAATGCAGACGCAGATTTGCGAAATCAACGGTCAGTCTTTAAAAATGGCTAAGCACATTTTAGAAAGCGAGGGGGCCGTCGCTTTTCCGACGGAAACAGTTTATGGCCTGGGAGGCGACGCGCGCAGCGATGCTGCGGTCGCGAAAATATATGAAATCAAAGGCAGGCCCTCCGATAACCCGCTCATAGTGCATGTGCATAAGGACTACGATATAACGCAGCTTATTTATGATGAGCAGACGTATGCGGCGGCCTTACGCAAGGCTTTTTTGCCGGGGCCTTTGACGCTTGTCTATAACAGCAAGGGGAGGGTCAGCAGCAAAGTTTCCTGCGGCTTAAATACGCTTGCTATTCGGGTACCGTCTCATGTGGGAGCCCAACGTTTTTTGCGCTATGTCGACATGCCGATCGCTGCGCCATCCGCCAATATTTCAAAACATATCAGCCCTGTGTCCGCACAGCATGTTTATGAGGATTTGCAGGGAAGAATTGAATTGATTTTAGACGGAGGCCGCTGTTCGGGGGGGATAGAGAGTACTGTGTGTGACGTAACGGGCGAGTACCCCGTCGTTTTGCGCGCGGGTCTTATTTCGGTTGAAATGATCGCGTCTGTAGTGGGGCGCTGTGAGATCTATATTCCGCGCGGCGGCGAACAGGTTCGTTCGCCCGGCATGAAGTATAAGCACTATGCACCGCATTGCAAAACGCGCTTGTTTGATGCGTCTGAATTGCCTCTTGCGGTTTCCGAATTTGAACGGCTCTCTGCGGAGGGGGGCAAAATTTATGTTCTTTGTTCGGAGGACATAAAAAATAAATTTCCCGCCGATCGCGTGCTTAATTTAGGTAAAACTGAACATGAAATGGCGGCAAACTTATATGAATTATTGCATGAGGGCGAAAAATGTGCCGAAACCATCATTGCAATTTTACCAAAAAAAAAGGATGGCGTGATGGCGGGGGTTATCAATCGATTATCTAAAGCTTGCGCCGATAAATAACATGAAGAGAAGAAAAGTTTTGTTCATCTGCAGCGGAAATACTTGCCGAAGCCCAATGGCTGAGGCGATATTTCGGGCGGAGATCAAACGAAGAAAAATTAAATTTGTGGATGCGGCATCTGCGGGGCTTTTTGCCGAAAACAGCGAATGCATCAGCGAGAAGAGCGCGGTTTGCCTAAAAGAGCGGGGGATCGATTTTTCTAAATTTCATCCTCGCCAGCTCAAGCATAAAATGATGGAGAGCAGTTATCTTGTCGTTTGCATGACACGGGCGCAGAGCGAGTTGCTTGAAGGTGCTTTTGAAAATGTGTATTCCATGGGAGACATCGCGGGATTCGATATTCCCGATCCATACGGTCAAGATATTGAGGCGTATCGCAAAACGGCCCGTTTGATAGAGATTGCGGTCAATAAAATTATCGAGCGCTTTTTTGCGGGCGATGAAACGCCGAAAAATATTAAAAATTCTGAATTGTAATTATTAGGAGGGGCAATATGAAAATAGCGGTAGCATGCGACCACGGAGGGTTGCTGCTCAAAAAGGCAGTGCTGACATATTTGAATGAACACGGATATGAATCCGTTGATTTTGGAACATGCACGGAAGACTCCTGCGATTATCCTGACTTTGCACTGCCGGCCGCGGAAGCTGTGGCGCAGGGAAAATGTGAAAGGGGCATCCTCATATGCAGTACGGGTATCGGCATTTCGATTGCCGCGAACAAGGTAAAAGGGATTCGCTGTGCGCATTGCCATGATACGTATTCGGCTAAATATTGCCGGTTGCACAACGATGCCAATATGATTGCTTTTGGACAGAAAATTATCGGAGAAGGATTGATGCTTGAAATTGTCGATATATTCTTGCATACAGAGGCCGAAGAAGGGCGGCATCGGCGGCGCGTGGATAAAATTAAGGCGATCGAGGAAAAATATTTTAAATGAGAAGGAACTTACGGCACTTTGATAAGGAGGAGCGTTTATGAAGAAAGTAAAAAAGGCAGTGATTCCTGCCGCGGGATACGGTACCCGCTTTTTGCCGATCACGAAAGCGGTCTGTAAAGAAATGCTGCCCATCGTTGATAAACCAGCGTTGCAGTATATCGTGGAAGAGGCTGTAGCCTCCGGAATGCGCGAAATTTTAATTATTACCGGGCGCAACAAGAAAAGTATTGAAGATTTTTTTGATTATACTCCGGAATTGGACGCTGTCCTCGAAGAGAATATGCAAGAAGAGTATCTGAAGCTTTCCAAAGAATTGGAAAACCTTGCGGATATTTATTTTGTGCGTCAAAAACATCCGGTCGGCTTTGCAGACGCCGTTATGTATGCAAAACCGTTTACGGGAGACGAGCCGTTCGGTATTTTGCTTGGCGACGATATTATTTATAACGAAAAGGGGCAAAAGCCGGGAATACGACAGTTGGCCGATTCTTTTGAACAGACGGGGGTGACTACAGTTGCCCTGATGCATGTGCTCGATAATGATGTTTCAAAATATGCAAATGTCAAGGGGCATGCGCTTTCAGATCGGCTATTTGCCATCGATGAGATTGTGGAAAAACCAAAATTAGAGAACAAATTTTCCAATGACGCAGTCATCGGCCGTTATGTTGTCAACGCCGATATTTATGAAACGATCCGCCGTACGCCGCCTTCGCCCAGAGGAGAGGTTTACTTTACCGATGCTCTCGGATTATTGGCAAAGGACGGATTGCTGCATGGCTATAGATTTGACGGGATTCGGTACGATGCGGGCAATAAACTTGATTATTTGAAAGCAAATATCGAGTTTGCTTTGCGAGATCCCGTCGTGGGCGAGGGGATGAGAAAATATTTAAAAGAAATTTCGGAGAAAATATAAGTGAACTTAAGATTTTGCAATGCGAAGATTATGAGCCGCCCGAACGAACCTCTCCGCGAAGGAGAAGTCTGCGTATCGGGCGGTAAAATCGTTTCCGTTTCAAGCTGTTCCAGTGAGGAATTTACAGCTGAACGCGTGATAGATTGCCGCGGTAATTTATTGATGAGCGGTTTTTGCAATGCACACACACATGCCGCAATGTGTCTTTTTAGAGGCGTCGCGGATGATCTTCCTTTGGATCGCTGGCTGTTCGACAGGATTTTTCCCATGGAAGATCATTTGACGCCCGATGATATCTATTGGGGAACAATGCTGCAGATCGCCGAGTTTGTAAAAAACGGGATCACATGTATCGCAGACATGTACTTTTTTCCGGATTCCGTTTATGCGGCTGTCAAAAATGTTAATTTGTGTTTGGCAATTTGCGGCGGTGCCAATTCCTCATCTGCTTATGATGTTGTCCGATTTACGGATAAAATGTATCATAAATATAATACTTTGTCTGATAGAATTCGTTATATACCCGGTTTGCACGCGGAATATACATGCGATGAAAAGTTGATCGCAGCGGTTGCCGATTTTGCTGCGGAAGTCAATTCACCGACGTACATACATCTTTCCGAAACGTTGAAGGAAGTAGGAGAATGTACAGTTCGGCACGGCGGCCTGACGCCGCCGCAGTATCTGCATAAACTTGGTTTTTTTGATCACGGCGGCCTTGCTGCGCATTGCACTTATGCCGATAAGGATGATATTGCTCTTTTGAGGCAGTCCGGCGTGACGCCCGTCATCAATGGCGCGAGCAATTTAAAACTTGCTTCCGGCATTGCCCCCGTCTATTCGATGTTGAAACAGGGAATGCGTCCGGCGTTGGGTTCAGACGGCTCCGCCAGTAATAATGCAACTTCTATGTTCCGTGAAATGTATTTGTATTCCTGTTTGCAGAAAGAAACGATGAAAGATGCTGCTGTTGTGAGCGCGGAAGAAGCATTGGAAGCTGCCACAATAAACGGATATTCTGCCCTCGGCTTTAACGGCGGATGTATCGAAGAAGGAAAGTTGGCTGATCTGATTTTGGTTGATTTAGAACAGCCCAATATGCAGCCGTTGTCCGATCCGAAAAAGAACCTTGTATACAGCGCTGATTCTTCGTCCGTATTAATGACGGTAGCCGGAGGACAGATCGTCTACGAACAGGGAGCTTTCCATATCGGGGAACCTTTGCAGAAGATTTATAGTGAATGCAGTAAACGTATAAAAAGACTGCTTTCAGCAGCAAATTTCAGCTGACACACAGCATTGAACGAAGAGGAGGAGTGCATATGGATAATTTTTGGCAGACATTGAAGGATATCGGAATGAGTTTCGTTCAAAATACGGGGCTCGCAATCGTTCGAACAATTGCTTTTTTCGTTCTTGGCTTGATCATTGTCAAAATCGTGCAAAGTATCGTCCGGGCATCGACTTATAAAAGCCGGCATTTGGATCAGGCTGCATCGACTTTTATCGTATCCATCATAACGGTTATCCTGTATATAGCGCTCATTATTGTGCTTGTCAGTTCCCTCGGATTTTCCACGGCAGGTATTATAGCCGCCTTTTCTGCCGTTGCCCTTGCCGTTGCGTTGGCGTTAAAAGACAGTCTTGCCAGCTTAGCGAATGGCGTGATCATTATTTTTACAAAACCATTTAAAAAGGGAGATCATGTAGAAATTAACAGCATTGACGGGCTTGTGCAGGATATTCGCCTCTTTAATACAAAAATTTTAACTTATGACAATATCGAAGTGATCGTGCCCAATAGTGAAATTTTATCTTCTGACATGATCAATTACAGCACGATGCCTCTGCGGCGCGTGGTGATCGATGTTCCGCTGCCATATTCGGTTGATACGGCGCAAGCGAAAGAGATCATCTTAACTTGCGCATCCTCCTACGATAATGTTGTAAATCTTCCGGCTCCGTCCGTTATCTTGAGTGAATACGGCGACAGTGCTCTGAAGTTCAGTGTGCGTGTTTGGACCAAAAATGAAAGCTATTCAGACGTATTAAACGGGCTCCGTGAAAAATTATTTAATACCCTCCGTTTGAATGGCTTAGAAATGCCGTATAGCCGTTTGGAAGTCACTCTCTTAAATGAAAGCAATTCAGATCGGCCAAACGATCTCGAGGAGGATGCTCAATGACAACTGAATTGGTAATACAATATTGTATTTATGGAGCGATCATCGTAATCGGGATTTTGGTACTCGGGTTGATCCGCAGAAAGAATCGCCTGCCCAGCCATGCAGAATTAAAGGCGAAAATTTCTTCTTTCGGGCAGCAACTGCGTACGCTATTTTCGTTGGAAGGCGATGCTTCTCTAAATGCTTTTGATTTTTATAAAAGGATCAATAAACTTTTATATCTTTTGGATAAAATCATTTTAAATGCAAATTTGATAAGCGAAAAAGAACGCGACATGGAAATAGCAAGCGTCGCGACGGCTTTGGAAAATGCCCGCAAAGCATTAGCCCCTTATAAGATAGAAAAAAGGGTAAAGGATGACCCTAACGGCATGCAGTCCGCGATATTATGCATCGATGAGGCCGTTGCGATTTTGGAGCAAGTTCTTGTGCGTGACAAAGGTTATAAAACACAAAAGAAATAGCTTTTTGAGATAATTTTATGGATAAGACATTGATTTGTATCGGCGGCGGAGAATTAAAAACAAAAGAGACTTTGCCGATAGACGGATATATTGCCGCCCTTGCAAAAAAGCGAGCCGGTGACAGGCGCGCCTATGGCCTGTTCATTCCGACTGCAAGCCACGATAGCATGCCGTATTTTAATAGCTTTCGCAAGACGTATACATCTGTTTTCGATATCAAAGCCGATGTGGCGTTGACCGTATACGGCGAGATGAGCTTGGATAAAATCCATGAAAAATTTATGAAGGCAGACTTTATCTATGTCGGCGGCGGAGATACTGTTTTTATGCTGGAGCACTGGAAAAAATCCGGCATGCTTGCATTTATTAAAGAAGCGTATGATCGCGGGGTTTTGATTTGCGGCTTATCTGCCGGAGCGATCTGTTGGTTTGAAACAATGTATACCGACTCAAAAACTATCGGGACGGAGGATCAATATTCACTGTTCCCGGGATTGGGTTGGATTCGCGGAACAATTTCTCCGCATTATAACGTTCGTTTGCTTGACTTTGATCAGAAAATAAAATATAATAATAAAGACGCGATTGGGTTGGAAGATTGTTGCGCGATAGAAATCGTGAATGGTCGCATTATTCATTCGATAGGCGGCAAAGGGAAGGCTTTCTATTTGTTTAGAAATGCTAATAATGAATTTACCCGTGAAGAAATATTGCCGCGAATAAATGTATAAGTCTTGTTGCTGATGCTGGTATTGCATTGGCAAGCATTATGCGAGTGTGGTGAAACTGGCAGACGCGCTAGATTCAGGTTCTAGTGGGAGCGATCCCATGCAGGTTCAAGTCCTGTCACTCGCACCATAAAAGGGGTATAGAAAAGCCCTGACGAGAGAGGAGCCGATTTATCGGTTCCTTTTTTGCGTTATTTACATCCGTGCAACTGCTTTCGTATGGATGGATATCTTTTGTTTTATCATCCATTGTGTAATTACTTGTTGCCGCGGCAGAATGTTAGCGGGTACAGAAGATGTATTCTTTTATAGGCTGTAGTTGTTTACCTGCTTTCAACAACAAGTGATTGATGTTTGAAAGTGGACATCTGCATTGAAAAGTGTTATAATATGGATAACTATACGAATATGCGGGGAGGCGCGCGATGTATAACCACCAGTTGGATACTTTCATAACAGTTGCGGATTGCGGCAGTTTTTCCAAAGCGGCAGAAGCGCTGTACATCACGCCAACCGCCGTCATCAAACAGATCAACTCGTTAGAGCGCGATCTCGATCTCAAACTCTTTGAGCGTTCTTTTCGCGGGCTTGCGCTTACGAAGGCGGGGCATTCGCTATATAACGACGCGAAATATATCATCCAATATTCTAAAGATTCCGTTGTCCGCGCGAGAAATGCAATGCAGGAAAGCGGAAACGTCATACGCATCGGCACGTCGCTCATGACGCCATGTCAATATCTCATTGAACTGTGGCCGAAAATCGAAAAAATTTGCCCTGATATAAAATTTCAGCTTGTACCTTTTGAAAATACTCCCGAAAATGCGCGCGAAATTTTGGCAAACCTCGGACAGAATATTGATGTGGTGCTCGGCATTTTCGATAATGTCATGCTAAATCTCCGCAAGTGTGCTGCCCTGGAGCTTTCCAAAGAGCCGATTTGTGTGGCGCTTTCTGTCAATCATAGACTTGCGAGCAAACGCAGGCTCTCTTATAAAGACTTGTACGGCGAAACGCTCATGCTCATGAATCGAAATTGGAGCGGCTATGTGGACGCCCTGCGCGACGATATATGGAAAAATCATCCGCAGATACAGATCAAAGATTTTTCGTTTTATGACATCAATGTATTCAATCAGTGCGAGGGCGGCAATTATCTTTTGATGGCTGTCAAGCGCTGGGACCATGTTCATCCTCTCTTAAAGATCATGCCCGTCACTTGGGATTATGCCGTACCGTATGGTATTTTACATAATCCGAATCCGAGTGATAACGTAAAAAATTTTTTGAATACCGTGCAACAGGCTCTTAAATCATAAAATAATCGAAGGCGAAAAGACGCGAAGCAGTTTTTGCTCCGCGTCTTTTTTATATTGTTATAACCTTTAAGTTATAGCTGTTGAACGAATTTAGACTTCTCAAATCTTTTTGCAAGAGTTATAATACAGGCGAAAAAGAAAAGCGGAGGCGCTTCATGAACAATTTTATCTTTGAGAATGCTACAAAAGTTTACTTCGGGAAAGGCGCTGTAAAGGAATATCTTTCACAGGCTGCAGCCCCTTACGGAGATACCGTATTGTTCGCATATGGCGGCGGTTCGATTAAAAAGAACGGCGTATACGATACGGTTACAAAAGTCTTGCATGATTCATGCAAGCATATTATAGAGTTTCCCGGCATTATGCCCAATCCCACCTATCAAAAAGTAAAGGAAGGCGCTGCGCTCGTCTGCGAAAACAACGTGGGGCTTATCCTTGCCGTCGGGGGCGGGTCTGTCATGGATTGCTGTAAAGCGATATCACTTGCGGCGGCATATAAGGGAGATATATGGAACGATTTTTGGGTAAAGCCCGGCGTGATCGATTTTGATACCATTCCCGTCGGGTCGATCGTAACAGTCACGGGAACGGGAAGCGAATGCAACGGCGGCGCCGTTATTACAAATGAAGAAAAGAACATAAAAACGGGGCGCGATTATCCCAAACTCAACCCTCGGTTTGCCATTCTCGATCCGACGTATACCTTTACCGTTTCGGCAATGCAGACGGCTTCGGGCGGCTTCGATATTCTTTCTCATATCATGGAAACATATTTTTCCGAGCCCAATGAAGACAATGTTTCTGACGATATATCGGAAGCGCTGATGCGCAGCGTTATCTGCAACCTGCGCATAGCGGTGCGCGAGCCACAGAACTATACGGCGCGCAGCAATTTGATGTGGGATGCTACGATGGCGGAAAACCGCATCATCAAAATGGGTAAGCGATGCGACTTCGAATGCCACAATATAGAACATCAACTCGGCGCATACACGAACTGCAACCACGGCTGCGGCCTTGCTGTCATCCATCCGACCTATTACCGGCATATCTATAGGGAAGGGCTCTCTAAATTCGTACGCTTTGCAGAAAACGTATGGAACGTGAACGCCGTCGGTAAATCGGAGGAGGAAATCGCGCTCGCAGGGATCGACTGTTTGGCCGCATTCATCAAAGAGATAGGGCTTCCCACAACGCTGCGCGAACTCGGCATAAAAGATAAAAAGCTGCTTGCCGCTGTAGCCGAAACCTGCGGCATTTCACAGGGAAGCTATAAACTGATGACGGCAAAAGAAATTGAAGAGATTTTAAATGAATGTTATTAAAATTGAAATAAAGGAGAAACAAAAATGATGAAAAAGTTTTTAACGGCGCTTTTGTGCGGGCTTTTGATCGTGAGTACGATCGTTGCATTTGCCGCATGTTCGGTAGGATCTGGCAGCAATGAAAACCAAACTGACGGAACCGACGGCGGAAACGAAAGCGGCAGCATGGATGAGGGACAAGAACCGCATACATCCGGAGATCCTGCAAGCGATGTGCTTGTCGTGTATTTCTCATGGTCGGGAAATACACAGGAGATGGCAGAATATATCGCCGGGCAGACGGATGCTTATTTAGTAGAGATCCTCCCCGAAGAACCATATGAAGGCAGTTATAATGATGTAGCTTATGGCCGAGCGCAAGAGGAGGCGGAGAATAATGCACGCCCCGCTGTTTCTCAGGCGACATATGATCTCATAGACATGGAAAATTATGATACGGTTCTGATCGGTTTTCCCATTTGGTGGCATACCGCCCCGATGCTGATCGGCACATTCCTTGAGCACTATAACTGGACAGCGCAGGACAATATCTATCCCTTCTTCCAAGGGGCATCCAACAGAAATCAGGAATATTACGATAACTCTATGAGTTTTGTCCGCAGCAGTGCGGCGGCCGCTACCGTTCACGAAGGCCTTTATTGCGACGAAGGCGCAGCAAAGACCATCGACGAATATCTTTCGTCGAACGGATTGATCGGCTGAATGCATACGTTTGAAGAAACGCCCTCCGAGGCAAGATTTCGTTTTGTGTTCGGTGTTTAGGCATTTAATCAAATAACATAAAAAAGGAGTTTATCATGAAGAAAGTTTTAATTTTATCGGGCAGCCCCAGGAAGGGCGGCAATTCGGACATTTTGTGCGACCAATTTGCAAAGGGGGCACAGGAAGCCGGCAATCATGTAGAAAAGATCCGCGTTGCCGATAAAAAGATCGGCTACTGCCATGCATGCTACTATTGCCGCGACCATGCGGGCGTATGCGCCATCAAAGACGATATGGCGGAAGTTTTACAGAAGATGATCGATGCCGATGTCATCGTGCTGGCGAGTCCCGTCTATTTTTATTCTATCGACGCGCAGCTCAAAGCCGTCATCGACAGGACAGTTGCCCGTTGGCTGGAAGTAAAAGACAAAGAATTTTATTACATAGCGACCTGCGCCGATACGGAAAGAGGCGCAACGCTCACCACGCTCGACTGTTTCAGAGGCTATGCCGACTGCGTAGCGGGAGCTAAAGAGAAGGGCGTTATCTACGGCACAGGCGTATATGAAAAGGGTAAAATCGAAGGGACGTCCGCTTATAATCAGGCATACGAAATGGGCAGGAAGGTATAACAAATGCACACCCGCGTTTTGGGAAAAGATTTGAAAGTTTCCGCCGTGGGACTGGGATGTATGGGCTTTTCCCATGCATACGGCGCACCGACGGAGAAAGGAGAGGCCATCCGCACATTGCGCGATTCACTGGATATGGGGTATATAAAAACCTTCTTATTATTTTTATAGCCATATTTTAAATCGAAAATTTTAAAAAGTGAAATACTTATTTTTTGATGCCGGTTATACCCTAAAGCATTGCAGCGAATCGATGATTAACGAACAATTCTATATCCGATATTTTAAAATAGAAAATGGGTGCAACCTTTTTTGGTTACACCCGCATTATAAACTAACTCCGTTGAAAAGTGAAATGCTTATTTTTTTATAGCATCAATGCTCGCCGAGCATTGCAAGTTCTTCAAGAAAACGCGAAACCGCTTGGTTGGACGGCTGATACTTTTTCCATACGGCAACGCAATGCATAGGGGAAGTCGATTTAAGAGGCCTAAAACAGAGATCAGGATTATGATGGTATTGCGTTGCCCCCTCTACGAGCAAAATATATCCGACACCGCGTTCCGCCAATAAAATCGCGTTATTGACCACATTAAACGTAGCGATTATATCAAATTTATCATAAATAGGGCCGATCGTATTGCGGGAATTTTGCTGCAATTCACGCCGCATCGGTACAATTAAAGGAAGCCCCAATAAATCTTCCGGCAAAAGTTCTTGTTTGCCGGCAAGGGGAGCATCTGCACGCATTAAAACACCGAAGCGTTCGGAATCATGCAATCGCACGAAATCATATTTATCCACATTGATCGGTTCAAGCAGAAAACCTATATCTAAAATGCCTTTATCGATGCGCTCTAATACCTGATCGGCCATCGCTGTGAATAAATCAAATTTCACTTGAGGATATTTTTTGCGAAACACCTGGATAATATCTGCAACAGTATTTGCAGATGCTGCTTCTGCCATACCTATGGAAACATTCCCGCGGACCTCGCCTTTTTCGCTAAAATCGTCCTTTATTTTACTTTCTATGGCAAGCAATTCTTCAACCCTGCGGCGAAGCAAAATTCCTGCGTCGGTAAGCACGACATTGCGATTGCTGCGCACGAATAAAGGCGTACCGATTTCTTCCTCAAGCTCGGCGATCTGCCGCGACAGTGTTGGCTGTGTTATATATAATGATTCTGCCGCCTTGGTCATATTTTCCTCGCGCGCAACGGTGAGAAAATACTTCAATACGCAAAATTCCATAAAAGCCGCCTCCTTCCGGGAACTATTTGTATCTATCAATCGTATTTTTGCAGACCTGCGGCGAATGCCGCGGTTTACTTTAACTTATGATGTATTCTTTGAAATAGGCGACATTTTTATGGTCAATGACTGCATCGATGTATAGAGCGTCATCCCGGTAGTCAAATTTCTTTTCAACAGCATATTTTTTAAGTTTACTGTAGCAAGAAATCTTCGTGTAGGGGACTTTTAAATGTAAGGTGGACGCATTTTGTCTAAAAAACTGTAAAATGCTTTTTAGCAAATCATCGATACCCAATCCCTCTTTTGCAGAAACAAAAAAGCTATCACGCGGAAACAAAGTTCGATCTGCAATATTTTCGCTCTTATTCATAACAATAAAATAGGGCTTTGCAAATGACATGTCTTGTAATGTTGAGAGCGTTGTTTCCAACTGCATCTCATAGTCTGCCGTGGCATCACAAACAATCAGCGCAAGGTCACAATGGAGCGCGCTCTCTAATGTAGACCGAAATGCTTCGATCAAGTGGTGGGGGAGAGATTGCAAAAAGCCGACTGTATCCGTCAATAAAAAATCGGAACCATCGATTTTCATCGATCTTGAAGTCGGATCGAGCGTAGCAAATAGCTGATCGGCAGCATATACATTGGAATTTGTGAGAGTATTGAGCAAAGTTGATTTTCCGGTATTGGTATAACCAATCAAAGAAATCGTTTTTACGGCAGCCTTATCTCGGCGAATCGTGACCAATTCGCGCCTCGAAGCGAGCGAACGCAATTTTTCCTCTAAATAACGTATGCGTAAGCGAATATGCCTGCGGTCAGTTTCCAATTGTGTTTCTCCGGGGCCGCGCGTACCGATCCCGCCTCCCAGTTTAGACAGGGCAGCGCCTTTTCCTTTAAGCCGCGGATATATATATTTAAGCTGCGCCAACTCAACTTGCAATTTACCTTCGCTGCTCTGTGCTCTCTTTGCAAATATGTCTAAGATCAACGTTGTTCGGTCAATTACTTTTATATCGCCGAGCGCTTTTGAAATATTAAGAGTCTGCGAAGGTGTCAAGTCACCGTTAAACAGCACTGTGATTTCTTCTAACCCATGTAAACGTTCCTGCAAGACCTGCAATTTGCCGCTTCCGATAAAAGTAGCTGGAGAAATTTCCCGAATTTTTTGGTATATAGTTCCTGCATAAAGAGCGCCGGCACTTTCTATTAGAGAAATAGCTTCATCATGTTCCGTTGTAGCTTTCTGTTCCCCGTATAGGGGTTGTATAATGTATATCTTTTCTAAAGGGATTGAACCATTTGCTTCCGTTTGCATAGTATTATGTGTAACATAGAAAATTAATTTTGATTATCATCGCGCAGCTTAACTTTATTGGCTACAGAACGCCGTATATCTTCACTGATGGCTGCGTAATGCTTTTTAGTTGTGTTGACGTCTTTATGCCCAAGCACATCGGCAACTATGTAAATGTCATTGGTTTCGCGATAAAGCTGCGTCCCGTATGTACTGCGCAATTTATGGGGGGATATTTTTTTTAAAGGAGTGACAATGCGGCTGTATTTTTTTACGAGATTTTCGACGGCGCGTATGCTGATTCTCTGCATCTTAAGAGATAAAAAAAGTGCAGGTTCATCGGGGGGAGTATTTTTATCCTCCTTCTTGAAGGTCAAATAGTCCTTCAATGCTTTAGCTACTTCATCAGAAAAGTAGAGGATCGCTTGATTACCGCCTTTTCTGGTAACCTTAAAACTATTGGTTGCAAAATCAATATCGTCGTTGTTTAATCCTACCAACTCGCTGATACGAATCCCGGTGCCTAAAAATAAAGTCAAAATAGCAATATCCCGGATACTCGTCTTCTCATGATAGGCGCGCTGATGCGGCGTCATCCCTTCGCCTGATTCAGCGCAATTCAGTAAATCAGCGACTTCATTTACCTCTAATCGGATAATTTCCTTTTCGTGCAGCTTTGGCATCGATACTTTGGCCGCATTATCAACACTGATGCGCTCTTTAGAGAAAAAGTACTTAAATAGGGCGCGCACAGAGGAGAGTTTGCGGGCTTTTGCTCTTTCGTTACAGCTTTCTATAGCGCCCCTGAACTCATAGTGGCTTAAATAACTTATAAATCGTTCGATATCATTGCTGGAAATTTTTTCGAGATCCTGCAAAGTCATACGCTGAATGGGGATTTTATTTTTAAAAATTCTTTTTTCGGCATAATCAAAAAAGATACGCAGGTCATATGCGTAATTCAGGCGCGTCAATGTACTTGTCTGATTTTCAATTCCGAGAAAATAGTCATCGATAAAGGGGGGGAGATCATCCTTTAAATATTCTATTTTTTCTAAATTATGTAAATTTCTCTTTTCGTAATAGTTTTTTTGATCCATATCTTTATTATAGCGCATTTATAGAAAAAAATCAAGACAGCAATTTATTTTTTCTAATGGATTGGCTAAATTAAAAAGGGGGGATATTCTTAGAGGGGTTATATGATGCAAATTTTATTCGGAAAAAATACATTAAAAATAGGGGGATATAAGATTTTTTCTTTGTATAAGAGATTTAAATCTATGCGTAAAACACAGCTTTTACGCATAGATATGAGTATTTTTCTCGGTTAATCAATCTTTCTGCCATTAAAAATGAAACCCATTGAATTTTTCAACGGGTTTCAAAAATATATCAAAATTAAGCAAGAATACTGCTTTGAATTTCTACATCATCAGAAAGAATAACTCCGTCTGCAACGCTTCCGCGATTAATTTCAGCAATAAACATTGTTAGTCTTTCTGCAGGAATTGTCCAGCATACATTTTCATAGGCAACGAAACTTTCGCTCAGCCCCATGGAATTGATTCCGACGACATAACCTTGCGCATCAAACATCGGACCGCCAGAATTGCCTGAATTAATCGGACAATCCGTTTGAATAAAATTGTGACCGTATTCTTCATAATAACCAGACATTTCAGGGACAGATACAATTCCCTCAGAAATAGCGAGCCCGTAGCCGAGCGCATTTCCTATGGCATAAACACGGCTTCCTTGTTCCATTGTTTGCGTTTTTAATGTGCAAATATTTTCAAATCCGGAAATTTTCTGCCCTGCTTCGTCTAAATAGGAAAATTGGTTGTCAAATTTTAAAATCGCCATATCTTCCTTTTGATCATAAGCTATAATTTTCATTTGGAACAAAATATTTTTTCCATCGATCGAAATATTGTCAAATAAAGCATAGGTATATGTTCCGGAAATATCGACGGAATCATTGGCTGATTTTCCGGCCGCGACGTTTGCCGAGGTATCTTTATTGACTACATGCA
>CAJFGA010000100.1 GCA_904374385.1 uncultured Clostridia bacterium
TCGCTGGATGTACTATTGCTTACAGAAATAATTTTTACGGTGGCATTTAATTTTTGAGCAGCCACAAATTCTGCTCCTATTTTTTGATTCCCAGTTTCATCCTGATTTTGTAATGTAACTTCACTGGAAGTATCGGCGATTAAAAACTCATCTGATCTGATCAATTCGTTAACGATACTGTCGGAAGAGTTTTCGATCAACCCAAGACTTTGCGCATCGAGCAATAAATTCTCAGAGCGTTGCTGTGTAAACGATTCGTCAGAATAAGATGCCGAAACAGTCAAGCCCGTAACCGTTTGCACTTCACCCAAAAAATCCTGTATACAGATGCTCGGCACGGAAAATGAAATCCCGAACGAAGGATTTGCAAGAAAGACTTCCGTACTTTCTGCTCCAAGGTTAATAACGCCGATCACCCGGCCATCCGCATCAAATACAGGTGCTCCTTCGCAACCGTCATTGGTCGGCAAAGTAGTTTGTATGAGATAATCGAACGAACCATCAAAATAGCTTTCTTTTTCAGACAGCGAAAAATTTGAAACGCGGTCACTTATCGGTCTTGAAACTATTCCTTCTGAAATCAAATTTCTCAAATCATCTTCTTCATCGGAAAAAGATGAAATCGTATAACACGTTTCTCCGTATTGAACAGCCTCAGAATTGCCGATCATAACGGCATCAAATGTATCGGCCGTATTGATTATTTTAATCAAAGTCAGATCGGAATGATCGAGCGTAGAATACTGCAGACCGGGAAACGGCGTTCCTGAAACGGTTTGATCGCTATAAATCAATTCGGCCGAATATGTCTTTCCTTCGTCTGTAGTAACTTGAATGTTAAATTGCGAATTTGACAGCAGCCTTCCATTTACAGTAAACAAACTGCTTGATGTAAGGATATATCCGTCTTCCGTAAGAAAAAAACCGGAGCCCGTATTTGATCCGTTTGCGGCATTATATGCGCGATATGACACTTTAACCTGCACAACAGAAGAAACAGTTTCTTCATATAAGGCAGACAAATCTAAAGATTCAGAAAAATTCTTCTCCGTATATTCGGAGGAAACAATTTCATTTCCGGCGTATGGCAACTCGATGACGTCTGTGTCTGCCGTCGTATTTTCGGCATTACCGTTTGCGGAGGCGCATGCAGACAACAAGAAAAATAAAATCAAAAGGATGCTTGCTGAAAAATATCCGAAGGTTTGCTTTAATTTTTTCATGCAGCAGCCTCCTCGGGTGTCTTAGACGCTACAGATAACCGAATAACCGTTTGCAGCCTCTCGGAAACGGTGTTGACGTAGTCGATTAAAATATCAGTTTTATAAAAGAGCGAACTCTTTTCCAAGTATTGATAATTTCCGTCCGTTTCAGATACGATTTTACTATTAAACATACCAATTAAATATCCGTTTTTGTCGAAAAGTCCACCGCCGATCATTTCGGGGGTTGTCGGTACGGTTGTCTGCATAAATGAATAAGAAACGCCATTGTATACTAAAGGAAAAACGTCTTGATCAGTTTCACAATCCGATACGATACCTCCCGTGATCGTTTGAGACGATGGATCTGAAAATAAATCACCGAGAGAATTGCCGACAGCCCAGCAGTCGCTACCCGTAGTGACGTCTACCGCAGAGAGATGCGCCGTAAACTGCAACCCGTTTTGCCGTATACCAGCTTGATCAGTATAATAAAAACGATCGTAAAAGCGATATATAGCCAAACCGCTTTGCTCATCGCGGTCAACTTCTTTTAATGTATAGCGGGTATTATCGTCATAAACCGGCGCCAAGACCCCCACTACCAGCGATGCGCTGTATTGCGCTGAAGCCGTTGTTACAGAGGCAACTGATGCGCTCGTCAAAATATAACCGTCAGCATTCAGCACAATACCGGAAGAGTAGTTCGTATATTCTTCATAGTAACCACCGCTATAAATATAGCAAGACGAAACAATGGAAATGATCGCTCCGGCGCTCACGGAACCGATATAATTCGACGGTGACTCATAATCGCTGCCGGATTCACTCTTTTCAATGTAAGACTTTACTATATTTTGTGCAGACGGTTCCCTGACAAAATAGGCACATCCCGTCATAAAAAAAATAATAGAAACTGCCGATAAAGCAACCAATAACTTTTTCATTTTGCCTGAAACCCCAAATACAAATCCAATTATTTATATTATAGCCAATAAATGTGACAGGCGTATGATGTTCCATAAAAAAAGTAAAAACGGCTTTTGACCCATCAAATGCCGTTTTATGTGTAATACAGTACTGCGCAAAATTAATACTTTAACTTGTAATTTGATAAAATTGTACAGCTTTTTGCCTGAATTGTAAAACGATTGCAATATTCACCCCCGTTCATCAAATCAAACAAACGGCCGTTAAATTTTATATCGAACAAATTATTGCCTAAATTGACGGCAACGATAATTTGCTCCTTACCCTTAGCACGCTCATAAACCAAGCATTTTTTATCAGCATACAGCTCAATGTACTCGGCATCACAAAACAATGATAAATTTTTTCGCAACGAGCCCAATTTTCGGTAAAAGGCCAACAAATCATCATCCATATTATCCCATGTAAATGTATGGCGACAAAACGGATCTCCGTATCCTTCCATGCCGATTTCATCCCCATAATAGATACAGGGAATACCAAACAGAGTAAATTGCAGCACTGCCGCTATTTTTAATGCGCATTTCGCCCTGTCTTTTACCTCTTCCGGCATTGTTATTTGACTCATCTCGTCCTTATTGCATGCAGAAATTCCGCCCAAAACGGTTAAAATACGCGCGGTATCATGGGTTCCCAAAATATTCATCAACGAATCCAGTACACTTTTCGGATAGTTATCTCGCAACATGCAGATCGTTTCGCGAAAGGCGGTTGTATCTTCTTCTTTTAAGAATTTGATGATCGCATCTTTAAGCGGATAATTCATTACGCTGTCAAGTTCCGTTCCCTGCAAATATTTCCGCCGTTTGCTGTAAGCGATTTTATTAGAGGCATCCTCCCAAACTTCACCGATAATTATTGCGTCATCCCTTACCGCTTTTGCTGACGCACGAATTTTTTCGATAAATTGATCGGGCAATTCATCCGCTACATCCAAGCGGAAGCCGCTTACGCCGCGGCGCATCCAATGTCGGATGACCCCCTCCTGGCCGGTAATAAAATTTTCATAGGAGACACACGATTCATTGACAGACGGAAGAACATCAATTCCCCACCAACATTCATACTTGTCCGGAAAGTTTTTGAAATTATACCAGGCATAGTACTTCGAATCTTTCGATTGGTAGGCTCCTACTTCATCATAATGTCCATATTTATTAAAATAGCGGCTGTCATCACCCGTATGATTGAAAACGCCGTCTAAAATTACATGGATATTGCGGCGGTCGCATTCCGCGATAAAACGATCAAAATCCTCATTCGTCCCGAGCAACGGATCAATTTTCATGTAGTCACCGGTGTCATACCTATGGTTAGAATATGCCTCGAAAACGGGATTCAAATAGATCGCTGTAACATTTAAATCCTTCAAATAATCCAGCTTTTGTATGATTCCGGAAAAGTTGCCGCCAAAAAAATCATTGTTAAGCACTTTCCCCTGTTCGTTCATGCGGTATTCCGGCATTTCATTCCATTTTTGATGCAGCCACTTGCCGTCTGCCAGCGCAATACTCCTTCCTTTATAAAATCTGTCTGGGAATATTTGATACATAACGCCGCCCTTCAGCCAGTCGGGCGTCGTAAAATTTTTATCATAAACAAGAAGCTGATAATATGTGATCTGTTCGTTAAATTCAATATTCCGCAGCTTTCCCAAGCCCGCTTTTGTGCCGCCAATAATAAAATAGTAGAAATAAAGCCCGGGTTCAGAAAAACTCAATTGGAGCGTCCAACATTTTTCGTTCTTCTTCATATGCAGATACTGAGCCTCGCCTCCGTCCTTAAAATAGACAAAGAGACAAGGCTCATCACCGTCACCGAAAACGTTAAAAACAATGCTCTCGTTTTGCCTAATCCCCCCGGTAATGCTTTTACATATTTTGTCTAAGGGATTATAGTAAATACTCATACAATTATACTTTCAATGATTTCAAATTCCAAATATTTTCGGCATATTCTTTAATTGCCCTATCGGCAGAAAATATACCCGCACCGGCAATATTGTTTAACGAAATTTTTGCCCAACGCATCTTATCTTCGGCATACAGCTCTTTTACGCGCTTTTGCGTATTATAGTATGATTCGAAATCGGCCATGCACATGTAGGGATCGGCAACAGGAGACCCCGTCAACAAATAATTTGCAATATCCGCAAAAGATTCTCCGTTAAATCCTTTTACAAGGCTCTCCGTAATTTTACGAAGTTTCGCATCGCGGTTATAATACTGGCTTGCATTGTAACCCTTTGCCCACATCTCTTCCACTTCGTCCGCATGCAACCCGAATATGAAAATATTATCGTCGCCCACGACTTGACTCATCTCGACATTCGCGCCGTCCAGCGTGCCGATCGTTATAGCGCCGTTAATCATAAATTTCATGTTGCCCGTTCCGCTCGCCTCTTTCCCTGCAAGAGAAATTTGCTCACTGACCTCGCTTGCAGGCATCAACGCTTCTGACATGGTTACATTATAGTCTTCCATATAGACAACATTCAATTTTTCATTGATTTTCGGGTTTTTCTTGATTTCTTCGCCAAGGAACCATATCAATTTGATGATTTGTTTTGCCATCAAATAGCCTGAGGCAGCCTTGGCTCCAAAAATAAATGTCTGCGGCTGAATATTTGCATCGGGATTTTCGAGCAACTCGTTATACAACTCAATGATATTCATCGCATTGAGAAGCTGCCTTTTATATTCATGCAACCGCTTTGCCTGTACATCGAAAACGGTGTTCGGATCGATCTTTACGCCGCTCTTTTTATAGGCATAGTCAACAAACTGTTTCTTTTTAACAGACTTGATTTCTGTCAGGCGTTTTAAAACGCTTTTATCATTTTCAAACTTTTTAAACTTCGCGAGTTCTGCCGCATTTTTGACATAACCTTCTCCGATACAGTCATTGAGCAGTTCGCAAAGCTCCGGATTGGATTGACAAAGCCACCTTCTGTGAGCAATACCGTTCGTTACATTGGTAAACTTATCCGGCCAAAGCTGATAAAATCCATGAAAAATACTGTTTTTGATAATATCGCTGTGTAACGCGGAAACACCGTTCACCTTATGCGAGCCGATCACAGATAAATTTGCCATTTTTATTTGCCCGTTAGAAATTACGGACATACTGTCGATCAACGCATGTTGCCCGGGATAACGCGCCCACAATTCTTCGCAGAAACGGCGGTTGATCTCTTTAATGATCATGTGAATGCGCGGCAAACGGCGTGCGATCAAATCTTCCTGCCATGTTTCAAGCGCCTCTGCCATAACCGTATGATTCGTATACGCAAAGACTGCCGTCGTAATATTCCACGCATCGTCCCAAGTGAAACCGTTCTCATCCATCAACAGCCGCATCATTTCCGGAATTGCCAGGGCGGGATGTGTATCATTGATATGGATAGCGGCAAGTTGCGGCAATTTATCCAAAGGACCGTAACGATGCTTATGATCGCTGATAATATTCTGTAAAGAGGCGGATACAAGAAAATATTGCTGTTTTAAGCGCAAAGATTTTCCCTCATAATGATCGTCTGCCGGATAAAGGACTTTCGATATGACCTCTGCTTCGTTTTCCTCTTGCATACAGCGCAGATAGTCGCCCTGAGAAAAGAGTTTCATATCGAAGTGAGAAATATTGCGCGCCCTCCACAGACGCAGAACGGATACCGCATCGCTGTCTTTACCGGAGATCATCATATCATAGGCGACAGCCTCTACCTCTTTATATCCGCTGTACGTCACATTAAGGCCGTTTTCAGTCCAATTTTCGTTGACCCAACCGTCAAATTTTACGGTAAAGGACTTATCACTGCGCTGCGTCAGCCAAACTTCTCCGCCGGGAAGCCAAATATCGGGCAATTCAGTCTGCCAGCCATCCACGATTTTCTGCTTAAAAAGGCCATAATCATAGCGGATAGAATATCCCATGGCAGGATAATCTCCCGTAGCGAGAGCGTCCATAAAACAGGCCGCAAGGCGGCCGAGGCCGCCGTTGCCAAGCCCTGCATCCGGTTCCTGCTCATATAATTCCTCTAACGTGATGCCGAAAGATTTCAAAGCCTTTTCATATGCATCGCCCAAATTTAAATTATAGATATTGTTTTTCAGGGATCTGCCAAGCAAAAATTCCATACAAAGATAATACACTCGCTTGCCCTTTTTGCTTTTCATTACCTTATGGAATTGCTGCCTCTTTTCCAGTAAAATATCCCTGACGCTCATCACTACAGCTTTATAGAGCTGATCGCGCGATGCTTCTTTGGGCGTAACGCCGAAATACCTAGATAGTTTGCCCTGGATCAGCATTTGCACTTCCTTTTCGGTAATGTTTGTCGTACTGCTCATTTGATACTCCTAAAGTTAAAATTATTTCAACATTTCCCCGTAAACTTTTTCGTATTCCTTTGCCGAACGCTGCCAACTGAAATCGACCGACATCACCCTCTTTACGAGTACAGGCCAAAAATCTTTATTATAGTAACAGTTGATCGCTTCGCGAATTACATACAACATATCATATGCATTGTAACTTGCAAAAGTAAAACCATTGCCGCCATTTCCGACCGGTTTGATGCTGTCATAAAGCCCGCCCGTTTCGCGCACGATGGGCACCGTCCCATAACGGCTCGCGATCATCTGCGAAAGTCCACACGGTTCTGACTTTGAAGGCATCAAGAAAAGGTCGGCCCCCGAGTAAATTTTGCGCGACAAATCCGGATTAAACGCAATGATGGTGACAAGTTTACCGACATACTTGCGCGCAAGATCGCTAAAATAGTTTTCGTACGCCGAATCCCCTTTCCCAAGGATCACGACCTGCACGTCCTGCCGGAGCACTTCTTCGATCACGGTTCTGACAAGATCAAGTCCCTTATGCGCTACCAATCGCGAAATAATGGCGATCATCGGCGTGTCAGGTTTTACGGGCAAGTTGAACATTTTTTGCAGTTCTTCCTTGCATTTCTTTTTTGGCTCAATATTATCAACGCTATAATTGGCAAAGATCGCTTTATCCGTTTCGCTGTTGTAAGAATCTGTATCGATACCGTTTAAAATGCCGACCAGCTTAAATTCATTGCGACGAATGATCGGATCGAGCTTATGCGCATAAAAAGGATCTTTGATCTCTTGTGCATAGCGCGGGCTTACCGTGGAAAATTTTTCACTGCACTCGATCGCCGCCTTCATCAGATTGATACATTTATTATACTCCAAAAGATATCGCCAAGTATTGGATATCCCAAACAGATCTTCAAGGATATCCAAAGAATACTGCCCTTGATATTCAATATTGTGTATCGTAAACAGAGAGCGGATAAACTGATATTCCGGGCGGAAACAATAAATTGTTTTTAAATAGATCGACGCGAGCGCGGCCTGCCAGTCATGACAATGCATGATATCAGGGTAAAAGTTCAAAAACGGCATAATTTCTAAAACGCTGCGGCAAAAGAACGCATACCGCTCGCCGTCATCATAATACCCATAGCATCCGGGCCGCTTAAAATAATACTCATTGTCGAGGAAATAATACGTTACGCCGTTCAATTCATAGCTGAAAATACCGCAGTATTGGTTTCGCCAAGCCAGCGGAACAAATATATTGCCAAGATATTTGAACTTGTTGCGATAATCCCAAGATATATCCGAATAGAGAGGGATAACAACGCGCACGTCGTAATCGCTGTTTTGCGCAAGCGCTTTTGATAGGGATCCTATTACCTCGGCAAGCCCGCCCGTTGCGATAAACGGAGTGGCTTCAGAAGCGACAAAAAGAACTTTCCTCTTCGGTACGACTTTGATCTCAGTAACGGGCTCCACGTCAACCTCCTTGTTTTCCACAGGCAACGCCGAAGGGTTTGTTTCTTCTGTCTTTAGCTCGATCTTTTCTGCTATATCTGTCGTTTTCTTTTTTGCAGATTCCGAAGTTTTGTTCGCTACATCTTTTGCTATACTTGTTGTTTTCCTTTTTGCTGGCATATTATTCAATCCCCCTCCTTTTTATCAGATCATCGTTCCTTTCGGAATAAAATAAGGCTGCACATCGCATCCCGCCAAGATTCTGTTATCACGGATTACGACATTTTTGTCCGTAATGACACAATCGGTAATGACCTTTTCTCCGATCACACTGTCTTGCATGATAATGGAATTTTTGACGACAGCACCCTTTCCGATTTTGACGCCGCGGAATAAAATACTGTTTTCGACAGTTCCCTCCACGACGCATCCGTCCGATATGAGCGAATTTTTTACGCAGGATTCGCTGCCGTATTTTGAAGGAGCAGAATCCCGCACTTTCGTATAAATATCGCGCGCGCCGAACAATTCATCGCGGACGGATTTTTTCAGCAACTCCATGTTGTGCTTAAAATAAGATCCGAGCGAATCCATGCTGACATGATAGCCGTTGAAATCATAAGCATAGATTTTCAAACTTTTTGTATTTTTGAGAATGATATCTTCGCGGAAACTCCTATAACCGTGCGCAACGGCATCAATGATCAGATCGATAAGGAACGATCTCCCTATGACCATAACATTGATATAAAATTTGTTCTTTCCGCGCATCATGGAATTAATGCGGACATCGGTCACTCTTCCGTCGTCATCCGTTTTGATGGCGGTATAGCCAGAAGCCGTCTCGATTTCTTCATCGTGACATACGAGGGTAATATCCGCCTTCTTCTCTTCATGATAATCGATAACATCGGAAAGATCTATGCGGAAGACACCGTCACAGTCACTCAATACGACATAATCTTCATTGCGCCGATTCAAAAATCCGGTTATGTTTTTCAGAGCTTCCAGCCTATTCCTGTAAAGGCCTTCCATATTGTTATTATTGGCGCCGAACGGGGGCAGGAGGATCAAGCCGCCCGTCTTGCGGGCGAGATCCCAGTCTTTTCCGCTGCCAAGATGATCCATTAAAGACTGATAATTGTTTTTTGTTATGACACCTACCGTGGAGATACCGGAATTTACAAAATTCGAAAGCGCAAAATCAATGAGGCGATATCTTCCGCCGAACGGAATAGACCCCATCGTTCTCTGACGAGAGAGTTCAGGGATGTTTTCATCGTGAATATTTGAAAAAATCACTCCTACTGCAGACATATTATTTTACCTCCTCTTCCAGACATTTGTCAATAATGTCTCCGCCCTTCACGCAGACACCTGCACCGATCGTGATATTCCTTCCGAGAACGGCAATTCCCTTTGCCTCATTTTTTTCCTCTCCGATCTTAGCGTTTTCCTCTACGACCACATTTTCATCGATAATGGAATAACAGACGGTTGCTCCGCTTTTAATGACGGAGCCGCTCATAATGACGCTGTCTTTGACGACTGCACCCTCTTCGATGACAACATTGCTGGAGATGACAGAATTTTCAACCGTACCGTAAATCTCAGACCCAAGCGCAAGCATACTGTTCTTTACCACGGCCTTTTCGCCGAGATATTCAGGAGGCGCCAACGGATTCCTCGAATGGATCTTCCAATCCCCGTCATTCACGTCAAAAGCAGGCGGATCGCCCAAAAGATCCATATTGGCTTCCAACAATGAACTGATCGTCCCGACGTCTTTCCAATACCCCTCAAAACGATAAGCAAACATCCGCTCTCCCGCTTTCAGCATTGTGGGCAGCACATCTTTGCCGAAATCTTTAGAAGATTCCGGATTATCGTCGTCCTCCTCCAAATATTTGTACATTTTTTCTGCCGTAAAGATATAGATCCCCATCGAAGCGAGGGTACTCTTGGGTTGTTTGGGTTTCTCTTCAAATTCGTATATAGAGTTGTCTTCATTTGTGTTAAGAATACCAAAACGCGACGCTTCTTTCAGCGGAACCTCGATCGCTGCAATCGTGCAATCCGCCTTTTTTTCGATATGCGCTTTGAGCATCTTGCTATAATCCATCTTATAAATATGGTCACCGGACAGGATAAGCACATATTCCGGATTATACATTTTAATGAAGTTCAAATTTTGGTAGATAGCATTCGCCGTCCCTTCATACCAAGCTGATTTAGACTTTTTTTGGTAAGGCGAAAGGACATGTACGCCCCCGAAATTCCTGTCGAGATCCCAAGGCTGCCCATTGCCGATGTATTCATTCAGCACGAGCGGCTGATATTGCGTCAATACACCGACGGTATCGATTCCCGAATTGATACAGTTTGACAACGGAAAATCGATAATGCGATACTTTGCCCCGAACGGCACCGCTGGCTTTGCGATGTTATTCGTCAAAGCATACAGCCGACTGCCTTGCCCGCCGGCGAGAAGCATTGCTACACATTCCTTTTTTCTTTGCATAAGAAACCCCCACGTTATAATTTGTCTGTTTTTATAAATCCGGCCCGCCCTTCTCTAATAAGCGCTTCTATCCGAGCAGAGCCGACTTTTCCTTCACTGGATCTGTTCAAGATAAACACATGTCAACTTAGGCAATTCAAGCAAAATGGAATACTCTTTGCCGTGGCTCGGCTTTTTTTGCGTATTGAGGATACGCTTTTTAAAAGCACCTTCCCCGCCGAACTTCGGATTATCCGTATTAAATACGACTTGATACTTTCCTTTCGGCACTCCTAAACGATACCCTTCCGCCGTCACGCCGGAAAAATTGATGGCCACGACAAATTTTTTGCCTTCCCTGTCTTTCCGCATAAAAGCAATCACATTGCGATCCGCATCGTCGGCGGCCAGCCATTCGAATCCGTCCCACGAATCTTCGATTTCATGAAACGCCTTTGTTTCTTTATAGAAATGATTGAGCGTTTTATTCATTTCATAAAGTTTTGCATGGAGCGGATATTCGTCTTTTAAGAAAAACTCTAAACCTTCTTTATAATTCCATTCTTTGAACTGGCCGAATTCACTTCCCATAAAAAGCAGCTTTTTGCCGGGATGCGCCATCATATAGCCCATAAATGCCCGCACATTGGCAAATTTATCTTCATAACAGCCGGGCATCTTATTGATCAGCGAGCCTTTTCCATAAACGACCTCGTCATGTGAAATGGGGAGGATATAATTTTCGGTAAAGGCATAGATCATCGAAAAAGTCAGCTTATTATGATTGCCACGGCGCCACAGCGGATCGGTCTGCATATACGACAATACATCGTTCATCCACCCCATGTTCCACTTAAAATTGAAGCCAAGGCCTCCGATGTCCACCGGTTTGGTAACGAGCGGCCAAGCCGTCGATTCTTCCGCGATCATCATCGCATCGGGATATTCAGAGAATACCGTCGTATTCAGCCGACGCAAAAACTCGATCGCCTCTAAATTTTTATTTTCACCGTATTTGTTCGGCAACCATTCGCCGGGGCGTTTGTCATAATCAAGATACAGCATGGACGCGACGGCATCCACCCTGAGACCGTCTACATGAAATTTGTCGAAGAAAAATACCGCATTGGAAATCAGGAAAGACAGCACTTCATTCCTTCCGTAATCGAAGCGCCGCGTCCCCCAGCTCTTATGTTCCTGCCTGTCCCACTGAGGGCTTTCATAGAGCGGCTGTCCGTCAAATTCATATAGCCCGTGCGCATCTTTCGGGAAATGAGCGGGAACCCAATCCATGATCACACCGATATTATTTTTATGCAGTTCATCGACCAACCTCATAAAATCATGCGGTGTACCGAGGCGAGACGTGATCGCATAATAACCTGTGACCTGATATCCCCAAGAGGCATCATAGGGATACTCGCTGAGCGGCATAAATTCAACATGAGTATATCCGGATTCCTTTAAATAAGGGATCAATTCATCGATCAGCTTATTAAAATCAAAAAAGTTCCCGTCCCCGTATTGCCGCCAAGACAGTGCATTCATTTCATATATATTCACCGGCGAAGAATATATGCTCTTCTTCTGTTTTGCCTTCAAATAATCCCTGTCAGACCATCTAAATCCGTCAAGGGAATATGTTTTGGATGCCGTTTTAGAGGGCGTTTCTGCATGGAAGGCATAGGGATCTGCCTTATATAGAAACCTGCCGTCGCTCGTTTGGATACAATATTTATAAATGGTGTATTCCTTAATGCCGGGAACAAACAATTCGAAGGATTCGCCGTCCAACAGCCTTTTCATGACATGAGCAGATGGATCCCACTCATTAAAATCTCCGACGACAGAGACGGTTTCTGCATGAGGCGCCCAAACCCTAAACACATATCCCTTAGTTCCATCGACTTTATCCGGATGCGAACCGAAAAAATCATACGCACGGAAATTTTTTCCGTGATGGAAGACATATAAAGGGAAATCCACTTGCTTCATCATTGACCCTCCGTAAAGCCATAGTAATAACTTTTCCTATGTATTATTATACAATAATATTTTCTTCTTTTCAATAGATAATTTAAAATAATTCTGAAAATTTCGCATAAAATTGTGTCAAATTTGCCCAAATCGTAGAGTAAACGTTCACCGAATTTGCGCACGCCGCTTAGGTATATGTTGTAAGCAAAGCAATTGCCCCATACATAATATTGTGTGCACAATGTGCTGAAGATTTCATTGACAAATTTTATCATAATGGATTCTCTTAAAAGCAAAAAGCCGGCTTAAAAAGCCGGCTTTTTACTTATACTTTCGGAACAATCAATTCCATATCGGAATCCGGATAGGAACAGCAAGGATGAATATAGCCGAATTTGGAATCGGCAAGCCTGCGCTTATCGTCCCCTGCGATCGAAAATGTGCCGCGAACAAGTTTGCTATGGCAAAATCCGCAACCGCCGGCACGGCATTTAGAAGGCACTCTCAACCCGGCACGCTCCAATGCCGTAAGAATCGTTTCCCTTGCGTCGGCCTGAACCGTGAATGTGTCAAATCCTATATGAACGATCAAATTATAGGAGACCTGTTCTGCCTCGCGAACACCTGCGCAATTTGCTTCCTGTTTTTTGCGCCGTCTAGGCAGATCAAATTCCTCCAACTGCTTCTCGGCATAGATATACATGGCCTGCGGTCCGCACATCATAACGGTAAAGTCGCCGGAAATATATTTTTTGAGCAGTTCGGCTCCGATAAAACCGTACTCGAATCCCTCTCTTTGCTCGTCACTCAAGACATAGACGAGTTTAATCTTATCGGATGCGAGAGCATCCAACTCCTTCTTAAAGATAAGATCTTTCTCTGTTTTGGCTCCGTAAAAGATTGTGAGCCGGTGATCCTCCGTTCCGTCCGCAATGGCCTGCGCCATAGAGAAAAATGGTGTAATACCGCTACCGCCGGCAAGCGCGACGACATGATCCGCATCTTTCAAGGGTTCATAACAGAAGTCGCCGGAAGGATCGCCCAAAATAAAAGTATCCCCTACCTTTGCCGTGTCGAACAAATAGCCGCTGAAAAAACCGCTTTTTTTCACGGTAAGAGCGACGTGTTTTTTAAGAGCTTCTTTCGGCGCCGAAGAAATTGCATACGGACGGGAAACTTCGCTTTCGTTTATTTTGCAGCCGAGTGTAACATACTGCCCCGCTCTGAAATACAGCGGATGCTCTGTTTCAAATGTAAAAGTTTTTGTGTCTGGAGTGTTTTGAGCAATTTTAACGAGATTGGCTTTCTGATAGCCGGGATGCAAAATTTTAGCTGTTTCGTTGACGCGGTATGTTTGCGGAAGCGGCTCGGAAGAACCTTCTGCAAGCTTTTCGCGGCGTTTTGGAACAAGTTTTTTGAAACGCAGCAAATCCATAAAGCCAAAGATCTGTTTTTTAAAAGTAAACGGCATAAAATCATCCCTCCCTCTTGATATCGCCGATCGTTTGACGGCCGGAAATGTCTCCGGAAAAATAAGCGCTCGAATAGCCGGACAGCCGCATGGCATAGCCGCCCGCAAAGCGAAGACCGCGTATCTTGTGATCTTCCGCCATCATCAGCAAACGCGGCATAAGACCATCCCAATATTGCGACTCGTACCCATAGATAACGCCTTGCGGGTGCCCGCAATAGCGTGCATATGTCATGGGAGTAGCGACGGAAATCTCCTCGATATGTCCGCGCAGTTTAGCTCCCGTATCCTGTTCGAAGCGATCAATCATCTTATTTGCAACATAATCTTTTGTTTTAAAATAATTCCCGGCATCGATATTTCCCCAATCGTCCGACATATAAAGCGTAGTGAAGTACATCATACATGTACCTTTGGGGGAACATTCCGGATATGCGCGATTGAGGCAGACAGTAGCTTGCACACTGTTATCTTTTATTGTGCGCATTTTATCGTATTGCGCGGCGGTGTCCATGGTATCATATAAGAAGTAATTATGATTTTCGATACCCAATGAATCCGCATCGGCATCGAGCCCCAAAAACATGGTAAATCCGCGCCCGGCAAATTTGCGTGCATTCATCGCACGAATTTCTTGCTCGGGTACCTTTTCCATCATCTTGCCGTATACGATATGCGGCGCACAATTTGCTACGACGTGACGCGTATCGATCTGCGTGCCGTCATCGAGCACGATTCCGATAACACCTCCGTCCTTATCGTCGGTCATGATCTTAACGGCTTCCGTATTGAAAAGCAGCTCTCCGCCCAACTCACGGATGCGTTCTGCGAGTGCGAGCGAAATTTCATGCGAACGCATTTTAGGCATGCTCGCTCCGCGCATAATATAGCGATTGACCATGCTGGCATAATGCACAAAACTCAGATCATCGCAATGCGCCCCAAGGTAACACCAATAGGCGTTCAGGATATCTCTCGCCTTTTTAGGCATTTTGAGCGCGGAAAGCACTTCGTTGACAGAATAGGAGCCGGCGCGGACAAAATTGCCGTATTTGCCCACCATAACTTTTGAATCCGTATTTCCGTTAACGGCAGAGCTGTATGCCTGCGCATGACGAACTTCCTCCGCCAATTCAAAAAATTTCGTGACCGATTCCCGGCTGCCCGGCACATAGCTCTCCATTTTATCAATAAAATCTTTTACGCCGAAAGGCATCGTCGCATCCAACTTCTCTGCACGGGAAATGACGCGATACGCTTCCGGAATTTGGATCCAATCAATTTTATCGGTTACGCCCAGTTCATCAAATAAAACGCGCAAATCGCCCGCGTTATTCGCGGCCCCGAAATCGTTAAGTTCGTGCAGCGAGGCCTCAAATTCAAACCTGCCTCGTCTAAAACTTGTTGCAAAGCCACCCGGAAGATTGTGCTTTTCCACAACCAAAGTTTTTGCCCCGCCCTGCAACAGCCGAATCGCTGCAACCAATCCTCCGTTGCCGGCGCCAATCACAACAGCATCATATTTTTGCATGGGTACCTCCTATTTACTGCTTTTTTTATTTTTTAAATTCATAATAAGTCCCCGGCAAACATCGCTGAGCATTGTACGGACCTCGCCTGATGAAAAATCCGCAGTACCCGTCGCGATCATCGCCGCGATCCCATGAGAAAAGAGCCACATATCACGATAGATGACCTGCGCGTCTTCGCCCGTGATGTGCTCGCTCTCTTCTATAACATTCAAAATATAATCCATTTCCACGCGCGTACTAAAAATATCTGTCTTGCTGATATCGCTCATAAATAAGAGCCGAAACAGCTCTCGCTCTTCTTTAGCAAAACGTATATAATTTACCCCCAAAGCCATATAGCGCGAATTACAGTCGTTTGCGTGCCGAAGAGCCTGACCGAATATTTTCATGGCTTCATCAAATATATCTTTTTTGAGGGACTCCATATTTTCATAATGCCAAAAGATCGGCTGAGTGGAACAAGCGAGCGCGTCGGCCAAATGTTGGGCGGTCAGGTAATGGATCCCGTGCTCTCTCACAATGGAAAGCGCCTTATCGAGTATTTGCTTTTTCGTCACTTTAGGTTTAGGCGGCA
>CAJFGA010000101.1 GCA_904374385.1 uncultured Clostridia bacterium
GGCATGATTTACCTTTTATTATATAATTTACGTTATATATTATACACTATATAAAATTTTTGTCAAGAGCTGCTGCAAAATTTTTTGATTGTATTGAAATATAGGCTGATGTAAAATTATATTAAAAAATAGAAAACCAGCCTTTTCGGAATTTTCCATTCAAGACCGGTTCAACGATATCGGATATTCAGCGCAGTTTTTAAATAAATTTCCCTGTCCTGCTTTCAGGGGCGGCTTGTATATCACTCGGCGTGCCCGCCGCAACGATCCTGCCTCCCTCGTTGCCACCTCCCGGCCCCATATCAACGATATAATCGGCATTGCGGATGACATCGAGATCATGTTCGATGACGATGACCGTGGCGCCATGATCGATCAAAGTCTGAAACACACCGACAAGCGTCTTTACGTCCAGCGGGTGCAGGCCGATCGTCGGCTCGTCAAACACGAATACGGTGTCCTGCTGCGCCCTGTCCATTTCGCTCGCAAGTTTGAGGCGCTGTGCCTCCCCTCCCGATAAACTCGGCGTTGCCTCGCCGAGGGTAAGATAGCCTAAACCGAGATCGTCCAGCACCTGTAAGCGCTGACTCACGAGCTTCATCTCGCTGCATGCTTCAAGTGCGGTATGCACGCTCATTGCCATCACTTCAGGCATGGAATATTCTTCACCGTTCTTCGCCTTATAGTGCACTAAATTTGCCTCCTTGGCATAGCGCGTTCCCCGGCACTCGGGACAGGGAATATCTACATCCGGCAGAAATTGTACATCCAAACTGATGGAACCGGTACCATCGCAGACGGGACAGCGCAGATCGCCCGTATTGTAAGAAAAATCCCCCGCCTTATGCCCGCGCAACTTGGCATCCGTGGTACGGGCGAAAATCTTACGCAGTTCGTCGTGTACATTCGCATACGTTGCGACAGTCGAACGCACGTTGATACCGATAGGTGTTGCATCGATAAGTTTGACCTGCCCGATCCCATCTGCCTCGATCGTACGGACATGTTCGGGCAGAGGTTTACCCTGTATATTCGCTTCGAGCGCCGGAATCAAACTTTCGAGGATAAGTGTCGTTTTGCCCGAGCCGGACACACCCGTCACGACGGTAAGTTTCCCCTTCGGAATTTCTATATCCAGCGGCTTTACCGTATGGATCGCCCCCGTCGACAGGCGGATCTCCCCCTCCTCGAACAATTTTACGGCGGGCGTCATCGGGCGCATTCGGGGATGAAAAGCGCCGCCCAAATAGGGACCTATTTTCGATTTCGGATCCCCTGCCAGTTTTTGAACCGTTCCCTGCGCAATTACCCGTCCGCCGTCCTCCCCCGCGCCGGGTCCCATTTCGATGATATGATCGGACACACTCAATACCTGCGTATCGTGGTCTACTAAGACGACAGAGTTGCCGTCTGCTATAAGATCGTGCATGACGTCTATCAGCCCCACGATATTGGAAGGATGCAGCCCGATCGAAGGCTCGTCCAATACATACAAGACGCCGGTCGTACGGTTGCGCACGGCGCGCGCAAGCTGCATGCGCTGCCGCTCGCCCGTCGAAAGCGTGGAGGCGGCACGATCGAGCGTGAGATACCCCAATCCCAGATCCATCAGCCGCTTTGCAACCGTACGGAAAGATTCGCAAATGCTTTCCGCCATCGTGCGCATCTCGCCGGGCAAACTCGCAGGCACGCCATCCACCCATTTTACGAGGTCTGTCAGCGTCATACGGCACGCGTCGGCCAAAGATATGCCGCGAAGAAGCGGAGCGCGCGCTTTTTCGTTCAGGCGCGTTCCTCCGCAAGCGGGGCATGGCTCCTGTTTTAAAAACCTTTCCACCCGCTTCATGCCGCTCTCATCTTTCACCTTGGACAGGGCGTTTTCCACCGTATATACGGCATTATAAAAAGTAAAATCGAGTTCCGTGGCCACATCCGAATTTTTTGCGCGATACAGGATGTGCTTTTTTTCTGCAGGGCCGTTAAATACAATTTCCTTTTCTCGCTCTGTCAAATCGCGGAAAGGCACGTCCGTACGCACACCCATAGCGCGGCAAACGTCCGTCATCAGCGACCACATAAGCGAGTTCCACGGCGCTACCGCGCCCTCATCGATGGTCAGACTCTCGTCGGGCACGAGCGTACTTCTGTCCACCGTGCGCACGATACCTGTTCCGCCACAAGACGGGCAGGCACCTTGACTGTTGAACGCAAGTTCCTCTGCGGAAGGCGCATAAAATTTTGCACCGCACTTAGGGCAGACGAGTTCCTGCTCTGCTGCGACGGCAAGCGTGGGCGGAAGATAATGCCCGTTGGGACAGCGATGTCTCGCGAGCCGCGAATACATGAGCCGCAGACTGTTCAAAAGTTCGGTACCTGTGCCGAAGGTGCTGCGAATCCCCGGCACGGCAGGGCGTTGATGCAGAGCGAGCGCCGCCGGAACGAACAGAATTTCGTCTACTTGCGCCTTTGCGACCTGCGTCATGCGCCGGCGCGTATATGTCGAAAGTGCCTCAAGATAGCGGCGCGAGCCCTCCGCATACAGCACACCCAGTGCGAGCGAAGATTTTCCTGACCCGGATACGCCCGCAATGCCGACGATTTCATGCAAAGGCACGTCCACATTTACATTTTTCAAATTATGCACCTTCGCACCGCGTATTTTGATACAATCCGCCATGTCAATTAATTCCTTTTACATTTTTTCGCGCCAAAAAGCAAAAAACCTCGGTAGACCCGAGGTTTTTGCGGCAATATCTTTTTTATTGCCTCTTGATGGTGTGAAGAATGGGACTTGAACCCACACGGATTTCTCCATACGCCCCTCAAACGTACGCGTCTGCCAGTTCCGCCATCCTCACAAGCAAGAATTATTTTACTATAACCATTGAAAAAAGTCAAGTCAAAAATATAAAATTTTATAACATTTGTAGAACTTTTTTACTTTTTTCAAATAAATACGGGTTTCGGCATAGGGTATATTTTGCAATGTTTTACCATCGGTGCTATTTTCGCCGTCCGCTAACCAACGGCGTACTTTGCCTTCCCCCGCGTTATAAGCCGCCAACGCAGTGTCTATAACTTCGAATCGATCTATAAGATATCTTAAATAGGAACATCCCGTCGCGATGTTTTCCTCCGGATCGTAAAGATCGACTTCTTGCCGACCATTCATTTCCGATAAAAATTGCGCAGTCGAAGGCATGATCTGCATCAACCCGACCGCCCCCGCATCGCTTACGGCTTCGGCTCTGAAGTTACTTTCTGTACGAATGACCGCATAAATCAATTCTTCCTCTAAATCAAATTTTTTTGCATAGGATGCAACGGCGAAACTATATTTTTGCGGTATAAAAAAAGCATAAATAAGGATCAGCGTAAAAACGATACCCATTAAAGCAGCAAGCAGAATAACGAGATAATTAATCCTTTTGCGCAGTAATTTCATGCACGACTCCAACGACTTTTTTATATAGCGCGGCAAAATCGCCGTCGTTATATATTACAGTATGCCCGGAATATAAGTTTTTTTCATAATCAACCTGATTGTTTATTCTTGCCATAATATCGCCTTCATTTAGACCGTCACGCACAGAAATAGCTTTTATGCGATGTTCTATGTCACGCATAACGACAATAATATGATCAAAGAGATTTTGATAGCCGCCTTCAAATAGCAGCGGTATTTCAAAAAAAATATACTTCCCCGGCAACGTTTCCGCCTGCAAAAAAAGTTTTTGCATAATCGCCGGATGCGTGATCCCTTCTAATACGGAACGTTTATTTTGATCTATAAAAACGGTATCCGCTAATTTTTTTCTATTCAAAACGCCGTTATCAAAACATGAAGGAAAAGCCGAAAGCGTATCATGATACACCTTTTCATCTTCATAGATATGATGCGCAACCTCATCAGCAGAAAGCGTCGGATATCCGCATTCGGCTATCATGCGCATCACAGTAGACTTACCGCTGCCCATACCGCCTGTAACAGCTATATAAATTTTTTCGTTATTTTGCTTCATACCAATTTTTTCCGCAATGCACTTCCGCAACGAGCGGAACCTTTAACTGAACTGCATTTTCCATTTCTTCCCGCAACAGCGAAGAAACTGCCTCTTTTTCCGATTCAAACGCATCGATGACAAGTTCGTCATGCACCTGCAAGATCAGGTTTGACCGAAAGCCCTCTCGTTTCAATCGTCTGTCGATATTGACCATAGCAATTTTAATGATGTCTGCGCTACTGCCCTGCAGCGGCATATTCATCGCCGCTCGCTCTCCGAACGAGCGGATATTGTAGTTGGATGAGCGAATTTCGTTGATCACCCTTTTACGGCCCAAAAGCGTCGTGACGTAACCATGTTCCCTTGCAAAAGCGACATTATCGTCCATATATTTTTTTACTTCGCTGTACCTTTCAAAATAGGCGCGAATATATTCTTTCGCTTGCTTTGGTGAAATATTCAAATTGCTTGCCAAACCGAAGTCGCTTATGCCGTATATAATCCCAAAATTAACCGCTTTTGCCGCACGGCGCATATGCGAATCCACTTGCTTGAGCGGCACCCCAAAAACCTGCGACGCCGTCAGCGCATGAATATCATCTCCGCGGTTATAAGCTTCAATCAGTTCTTTGCATCCGGAAAAATGCGCTAAAAGGCGAAGTTCGATTTGAGAATAATCGGCGTCAACCAATATCCTGTCCTCCGCGCGGGCAATAAATAATTTGCGCAGTTCTCTTCCCTCCTCATCGCGTACAGGGATGTTTTGCAGATTCGGATTCGTGCTCGACAGCCGCCCCGTCGTCGTCAGAATCTGATTAAAATTCGTGTGCACGAGCTTATCTTCCGTACTGATCAAAGGTTTAAATCCTTCTATATACGTTGAAAGAAGTTTTTGCAAGTGACGGCAGCGCAAAACATCTCGCACGATCTCATAATTGTCCTGCAATTTTTCCAGCACTTCGGCACTGGTGGAATAAGTCCCTCGCCGGCTTTTTTTCGGCGCGGGCAATTTCAGCTTTTCAAATAAAATGACGCCGAGTTGCGCAGGAGAATTTAAATTGAATGTTTCGCCAGCCTCCGCATAAATTTTTTCAGTTATTGCAGAAATTTCGTTGCGATAGCGCTTTTCAAATTCAGCGGCCATAGCGACATCCACTTTGACGCCTGCGGTTTCCATGTCATACAGTACGTCGCTCAGCGGCAATTCGACATCGCGGTACAGAGAGTTAAGATTATCTTCTTGAAGCTTGACGGAAAGTTCTTTATATAAAGTGTAAACGCCGCTCGCCGGAACCTGCGCACTCAATCCGCGGCTTTCAAGCACATAGGCAAGATCGTCGTCTTTCCCGGAATAATCGACTAAATATTTGATCAAAGAAACATCTTCGTCTTTGTTGCCGCTTATCTCTATATTGCGAGATGCAAGCAGATGACGCATGCTCTTTTTGCCATAATAAATCAAGGTATGCGCTCCTGAAAAAACGCCGGCAAGCGCGCGCGTTATCTCCTCATCTTCCAGACAATCGTCCAAAAGATTTTCTCTGTGTTTTAAAACATATTCCAATTCCTCGCCCGGATATAGATAGAACCTGTTGTCTAATGCCACGACACAAATTTCCTCGGCATCTTTCAGCCGTTGCAACATTGCGTCGACATCCGAAACAACCTGCGGCGAAACGGAAGAAACCCTCTTTTCAAATACAGCACCGCGCTCTTCCGCGAACATTCCGGCTTTCATCAAAGATGTAAATTCAAGCTGTATAAACTGCGAGCGTACCTCTTCGGAAAAAGGGATGCAAATCTTACAATCGTCCAAATCGACATCGACATCCGCATTCAGATCGATCCTGGCAAGATCGCGCGATAAATAGGCGCTTTCCCTCCCCTTTTCCAATTTATTGCGCACGGCATCGCCGAGCTCATCTATCTTGGCATAAATATTGTCTAAATTGTCATATACAGCAATCAGTGAAAGGGCCGTCTTTTCACCGATCCCAGCGACCCCCGGAATATTGTCGGAACTATCCCCCATTAAGGCTTTTAAATCGACGACCTGCCTCGGTTCATATCCCGTTTGCTCTTTAAAATTTTCGATCGTGAGGCGATTGAGATCGCTGACACCCTTTTTTGTAATGTAAACGTCTGTATTTTCATTGATAAGTTGATAAGAATCCCTGTCTCCTGTTATGATGATATTATGGACACCCTCAAATTTTCTTGTAAGCGTACCGATGATATCATCCGCTTCATAGCCCTCTTTAGAACACATGGCAATGCGCATCGATGACAAGAGGGATTTTAAGATGGGCATCTGTACAACCAAATCTTCCGGCATTGGTTTGCGTGTCCCCTTGTACTCCGCATACATTTTATGCCGAAACGTCGGAGCCTTTAAATCGAAAGCGACGATTAGCCTGTCCGGCTTTAAGTCGCCGTTGATCTTTAAAAGCAGTTTTATAAAGCCAAAAACCGCATTGGTCGGCGTACCGTCGCGCGTTGTAAGCAGTTTCGTCGCATAAAAAGCGCGGTTGAGCAAACTATTTCCATCGATAAGCACAAGTTTCAGCATATCCTTCTCCTGTAACATTGCTTTAATTATAACAGACAAAAACAGTATTTGCAACGGATTGCAAAAAATTTCCCGCGCACATGCGCGGGAAAATCTTCATTATTTTATGAGCCTGAATTTGCCGATAACGGGCAACTCTTTTTTCTCCAATCTTGCCGCCGATACGATGCCGAGAATACATAAAACCAGCATCAAAACTTCAAATATATAAAGCAAGATCGAAAATACAATACCAACAGCCGGAATGATAGACAATATTCCGAACACAGCCCCGCCAATGACGGAAACCAAAAGCACGATCAAACTCTGGTTTGCATGAAATTTTGCAAATTCATCATTTGGAAAGACAATGAGCGGAAGGAAAAACAAAATGCCGAACAAATAAGAAATTGCACAGATCACCTTTTTTGTCGTATCATCGTTGTTTGCCGGCTGCTGAGGCGTTTCTTGCTTTTCTTCTTCGGCTCTTTGCTCAGTTTGTGCGTTTTCTGCCGAATCTGTCTTCTGTTCCTGCTCTGTTACGTTCTTGTCATCTTCCATAACAATACCTCGTAAAAATTTATTGATCGCGAATCGCTGAAAAATCAGTTATTCGTAAGATCCAGATATTCATCATATGTGACATTCTTATCGAAGGTCTTTTTGCCTCCTTCTATATCTATGATGCGATTTGCAACCGTATTCATCAATTCTTGGTCGTGCGAGGTCAACAGCATACATCCCCTAAAATTTTTCATCCCGTTGTTCAACGCCGTAATGGATTCCAAATCAAGGTGGTTCGTCGGTTCGTCAAAGATGAGGAAGTTGCTCCCCTCCAGCATCATTTTAGCAAGCATACAGCGTACTTTTTCACCGCCGGAAAGCACCTTCGCTTTTTTGAGCGCCTCCTCGCCGGAAAACAGCATCCTGCCCAGCCAACCGCGCAAAAATTCCTCGTAATGATCGTTCGAAAACTGGCTAAGCCATTCAACGAGATTCAATTCACAGTTATCAAAAAATTCCCCGTTGTTCTGCGGCAAAACAGAAAGCGTGATCGTTTTTCCCCACTTTACGGTACCCGCATCCGGAGCGACCTTCCCCGTCAACACATCAAAAAGCATGGTAATCGTTGTACTTTTGTCACTGACAAAACCGATCTTTTCGTTTTTCTGCACGATAAAATCAAGATTTTCGAAATATCCGTCTTTAGTCAGCCCTTCTACCATAAGGATATCGTTACCGATTTCCCTTTCAAACTTAAAGTCTATAAATGGATATTTGCGAAGAGACGGTTTGATATCGTTGAGTGTAAGCCGCTCCAATTCTTTTTTACGGGATGTTGCCTGGCGCGATTTAGAAGCATTTGCCGCAAATCGTGCAATAAAATCCTGCAGTTCTTTGGCGCGCTGTTCCATCTTTTTATTTTGATCGCGCATTTGCCTGGCGATCAACTGGCTTGTCTGGTACCAGAAATCGTAGTTGCCGAGGAACAGGCTGATCTTCCCGAAATCCACATCGCAGATATGCGTACAGACCTTATTGAGGAAATGCCTGTTGTGCGATACGATGATGATCGTATTTTCAAAATCAAGCAGGTAATTTTCCAACCAACGCACCGTTTTAATATCAAGATTATTAGTCGGTTCATCTAAAAGCAGTATATCCGGATTTCCGAACAGCGCTTGTGCCAATAAGACTTTAACCTTCTTTTTGGCATCCAGTTCGCCCATGGTAACATAATGATCTTCTTCGTGAATATCCAGTTCGTTGAGAAGCGTCGCCGCTTCCGATTCCGCCTCCCAGCCGTTTAGTTCGGCAAATTCACTTTCCAACTCGCCCGCCCGAATACCGTCTTCGTCCGTAAAATCGGCTTTTGCGTACAGCGCTTCCCGTTCGTCCATCACTTCCACTAAACGCTGATGCCCAAGCATAACTGTACGGAGAACCGTCTGATCATCGTACGCATTCTGATTCTGCATCAAGACGGACATCCTTTCATTTTTATCGATGGTGACCTCGCCTTTGTTGGGTTCTATTTCGCCGGAAAGCACTTTCAAAAAAGTAGATTTCCCTGCGCCGTTTGCACCGATAATGCCGTAACAGTTTCCTTTAGTAAATTTAATATTGACGTCTTCAAATAATTTTTTGCTGCCGTACTGTAAGCTGACGTTGTTGACCTGTAACATGTTAACCTCTTGACGAATTAGTCGGTAGTATTATACCATATACTGCTAAAAAGTACAAACGTTTACAGGGAAAAACGCCGTTCTTTTTACGGCGCCTTTCCCTATTATTGTTTTTCTCTATCCTTTCCTATTCTCCGTCGCACGCATTCTCGCAGCAAATATTCGATCTGCCCGTTGAGCGAGCGGAATTCGTCTTCCGCCCATGCGGAAAGCTCTTCGTACAGTTTTGCCGATATGCGCAGCGGAATTTGCTTTTTTGCGTCCTTGCCCGCCATAACGCGTCAATACAGTGTGCCGCTGTTCACGACGGGCTGCGCATCCTTATTTCCGCATAGGACCACGAGGAGATTAGAAACCATCGCCGCTTTGCGCTCCTCATCTAATTGCACAACATCATTTTCGTTCAATTTTTTAAGGGCCATCTCCACCATGCTGACAGCGCCGTCCACGATCTTCTGCCGCGCGGCGATGATCGCGGAAGCCTGCTGACGCTGCAACATGGCAGCCGCAATTTCGGGCGCATAGGCAAGATGGGCGATGCGGGCCTCTGAAATTTCGATTCCTGCAATATCCACTCTTCCCTGGATTTCTTTACGCAGAATTTCAGCGATCTCTACGGACGAACCGCGCAGCGATTTTTCATCGCCGTTCTCCGACACATCATAAGGATATTGCCTTGCAACCTGCCGAATGGCCGCATCGCATTGCGTGGATATAAATGAAATGTAATTGTCTACGTCAAATACGGCGCGAGCCGTGTTGACAACCTTCCAAATGACGACAACGCCGATCTCGATGGGATTCCCTTCCTCATCGTTGACTTTTTGTTTTTCATTGTTCAGCGTCATTGCTTTGAGGGAGATTTTTCTCCCCAGCCCCGCCAATGCACCAGCCGCGGGATTAAACGAAGAACAAAAGGGATTCACCCAAAAAAAACCCTCTTTTTTGATGGAGCCATAATATTTGCCGAAAAGCGTAAGTACGAGCGCTTCGTTTGGATTAACTGTCTTTAATCCGCCGAACATAACCAACGCCAGAATAAACAAAATAACCCCTGCAGCTACCATGATGATCTGCACTATGCGATTTCCGGGCTGTCCGCTGAAAACAAACAGCAAAATGCTTGCAACTGCCTTAATAAGCGAAACGAATAACATCCCCCATCCGCTTTTAGGGTTAAGAACTTTTTCATCCGTTTGTTTGGTATTTGCTTGACCTTCCATTATCCTTCTCCTTATTCTTTTTGATATTAAAATGATATCATAAAAGTCAAAAACTGTCAAGCGAGGTGGCCAATAATATTTTTTTCACTACGAAAAAAGAGCGTGGGCCTTTACGGGGTCTCGCGCTCTTTTGCATCGGGAGATGTTTTCTCTTCTTTTGGGGAATTTTGTACATTTTCGTTTTTTACATTTTCTTTTTGCATTGCAACGGACTTTTTCTTTTTGAATAACCCGAAAAACCAAGCCTCGATTTTCTCTCCCTTTTTAAAGAGGAGAACAAAGAGCGCTATGATCGCCGCCGCAATCAAACACCAAAGCAATATTCCCCACCATGTATTGTATGGTATGATACTTCCGTTCAGCGAATAGCTCGTCGCAAATACGGAAATCGTCCGGGCAACGACCTGCAATCCGATAAAAAATTTCCAAGACATCGTCGAAAGCCCTGCGACAAAACAGAGAATGTCGTCCGGGAAAATCGGCAATAGAAACATTGCTCCGAGCACGACCTTGTCTTTCCCCTTAATTTTATGCAGCCATTTGTCCAAACTTTCTTTCCCGACAAGCCAAGCGGCCGCGCGATAACCGAGGCTTCTGCCGATCCAAAAGGCGACAAGAGATCCTGCAAAAATGCCCGCCAAACTATATAAGCTGGTTTTCAGCGGGCCAAACATCAGGACGCCCGCCCCAATCGTCAAAGTGCCGGGCAGCGGCAAAACGACTACCTGTAAAAATTGGAAGACAATGTAAATTAAGGGCGCCCATACCCCCGTCGATTCGATCAACTGACGCAATTCATCGACGGAATCGATCTTATCCAAAAGCCCCGTTACTTGAAAAACAAACAGGATAAAAAGGAGAACGGCCGCAATGACCAATCCCGTAAGCAAAAGTTTCCCAGCCGTTTTATTTTTACGGATCAAGAAAAAGAGCGTTACGCAGATATATACGAGTTCGATCCCCACGGCAACGGAGGCAATGGTCGAAGCATGATCGCCGATGAACCCTGTACGGAATTTTGACAGGCAAACGATTGTCAGCATGACCGTTGAAACGGCAGACAGACAAAATATCAAAAAAGGCACTGCCTGCTTTAAAAAATATATGGTCTTTTGATGAAATGGTTTTTTATCTTTCAAATTCGAATTTTCTTTCATGCACTGAATACTCTCTCGGCAAAGCCGCTGTCGTTTACATTCAGTATATTAATTCCCCGAGATAAAATTTCTGTAAACACAATTTAAAAAAATCGAAAAGATTTATTCGCTCAATTGTTTGATTGCCGCCCGAGCCAACGCGTCGCAACGGTTGTTATATTCGTTATCGGCGTGCCCCTTCACTTTTATAAATTCCACATTATGTTCGCGCGTCTTTTCGTAGAGCCGCTGCCAAAGCTCTGCATTGGCAACCGGTTTTCCGTCAGCCTTTTTCCAGCCATTTTTTATCCATCCGTAGATCCAGCCTTCCGTAAATGCATTGACCGTGTAAGCGGAATCACTATAAATTTTTACCGAACAGCGCTCTTTTAAACATTCCAAGCCGGCAATCACCGCATAAATTTCCATACGGTTATTTGTCGTCTCTTTCTCACCGCCGCTGATTTCTTTTTCGATCCCTTTATAGATAAGGATGGCGCCCCATCCCCCTGCTCCGGGATTTCCCGAACAGGCGCCGTCGGTATATAAGTCGACCTGTTTCATAAATCTATTTATTGCTCGGAAAGTTCTTCCGCACGGCGCACGCAAGCAGCCACGGCCCTGTCTATCATCCCTTCCATATCGTCTTTTTGAAAAGATTCTACGGCCTGTATCGTGGTCCCGCCTTTGCTGCACACGGCGGCTATCAAGTCAGCAAGCGATTTATCTTCAGAATGCGCGACCATATCTGCACCGCCCTTGACCGTAGTCACGGCGAGCGTTTTAGCTTCCTCTTCCGTAAGGCCTTGCCGGATGCCCGCTTTGATCAGCCCGTCGATAAACATATAAACATATGCGGGGCCGCTGCCGCTGATTCCCGTTACGGCATTCAACTTGCTTTCCGGTACGCTCAACACAGCGCCGAGCGTTTCAAATACATCGATAATGAAAGAGCAGTCATCGGCGTCGTCGGAAAAATCTTCAAAATCGATGGCAGACATTCCAGAACCGATGGAGCACGGCAGATTCGGCATGACGCGCGCCACCTTGATGTCATCCCCGAACAGCACATCTTTAATTTTTTGCTTTTTGACCCCTGCCATGATCGTTATAACTTTTTCAACAGGTAACCCTTTTATGCTCGCCGCAACATCGGCCAATGTCTGCGGTTTTACGGCAAGCAACAGATATTCGCAGTTTCCGGCCACGTCGCGATTGTTCGCCGTCGTATATACGCCGAGCTCGGAAAGTTTTTGCCTTGCCTGTTCGGAAGGATCTGCCACAATAATTTTTTTTGCGCGCAAAAAGTCTGAATAAACTACGCCTTTTAAAATGGCGGTCGCCATAAATCCTCCGCCGATAACGCCGAGCTTATATTGTTTTTTCATGATGGGACTCCTTTTTTATAAAAACTTATTAAAATCTGTTTGACTTCATCAAAAAATTATTATATAATATTAAAAGCTCTTAGGGGAGTGGCTCAATGGTAGAGTAGCGGTCTCCAAAACCGTAGGTTGCGTGTTCGAATCGCGTCTCCCCTGCCAAAGCACGGTTTGCTTCAAGCCGTGCTTTTCTTTTTAATCTTCCCCTTCCTTGATCAACCATCGCACTAATCATAGCAATTTCGATTTAAAATGTCAATTAAAATGTGCAGATTATATATGGCGCTATAAGCCGACAATATAGCTCTCATAAACGATCTTTTTAGTATTTATAAATATCTTTAATGAATAAAAAGCAGAAAAGTCTCAAAAAAAATCGATCTGGTGTTGCAAAATGTTCAATTTTATGATAGAATATAAGTCAAGTTATTTATAAATTGTGAAAGCTAAATAGCAAAAGCGATTGAAAACCGTCGCTTTTGCCTATAAAAGCGACGATAACCGATATGGTTATCTTTTTCTGACATCGCAAAAATTTATTTGGAGGTTGCAAATGATAAGCAATATCAAACCTAAAAAGTTGATCGCTATGCTGACGGTCTTGCTGTTTTCGGCTGTTTTAATCTTGCCGATTATCTCTGCCTGCAGCAATGTCGTCGACGACGGTGACCCGACTTATACTTACAACGAGTATATTTCTCAATCGCCGAGTTCTTGGAACACGCACAATGCGACGACGGATACAGACACATATGTTCAGGGATATACGGAAATCGGCTTGTATGACTTCACGCTGAGCGAGGACAGATCCACCTATGCATTTATTGACGAAATGGCAACCGGAGACCCGGTGAACGTAACGAGCCAGTATGTCAATCAGTATGGTATCACGCAAGACGATGTCGCCGACACTTCTCTCGGAAAAGCATGGGAAATTACGCTTAACCCCGATGCCACATGGGAAAACGGAACGGCTATCACCGCGGAAGATTACGTTTGGTCTATGGAGCGCGTACTCTCTCCCGATATGAAAAACAGCCTTGCCGCTACCTATATCACAGGCGACTATGAGATCTATAACGCGAATAACTATTACAGTTATGGCGCTACTGAAGAATATGATCAGATATTTGGAACCACCTATACGGACGCAGAACTCAATGAATTTATATCTAACGGGGAACTTTTTATTTCCCTTACAGAAGGTATAGTATCGGAAGGTTTTTCCTATTCGTTGAGCCAGTGGCATACCATGCAGCCAGCGTTCTGGCAAAACAATGGTACCGACTATTATACAATCCTTGAAGAAAGTATTGCCAATGATGCCAATGCGCAGGGCTATATTCTCATAACAACATCTAATTTTTCGACTATAAAAGAGTGCCTTACTGTTTTGTATAATAATATGAGTGAGTATATACCCAGCTGGTACTGTTCTTTATTCCTGCTTCATTATTCTAACGGAGAATATGTTCAAATTTTTGGCACAACTTACAGCGAAAATGAGTTACTCGATTTTATGGATGAGGAAGAGCTTTATATTTCTCTTACCCAGGGAATTGTTTCCGAAGGCTTTTCCTATTCGCTGAGCCAATGGCATGATTTACAGCCGGCATTTTGGCAGGACGCAAACGGAACTGATTATTATACAATTCTTGCAGATGCAATTGCCTCTGATGCTGACGCACAGGGCTACATTCAAATTACAAGTGCAAATTATAATATAATAAAAGAATGTCTCAGCGTATTGTACAATAATATGAGCGATTATATTCCTAGTTGGTATTGTTCGCTTTATTTATTGCAAAATTTGAATGTTGTATACAATCAAATATTTGCAACAACTTATGACGATATGCAGCTTGCAACACTTGTTGCTAGCGGAAAACTTTATATTTCTCTTACCCAGGGAATTGTTTCCGAAGGCTTTTCCTATTCGCTGAGCCAATGGCATGATTTACAGCCGGCATTTTGGCAGGACAGCGATGGAAGCGATGCATATACACGCCTCGAAGCTGCAATTGCTGACGATGCGGATGCTCAAGGCTATATCCTTATAACGACAGAAAACTTTCCGATCATAAAAGAATGTTTGTCTGTCTTATATAACAATATGAGTCAATATATTCCCAGTTGGTATTGTTCTCTTTGGGTAACAGATTATGAAGTTGTGGAAGAGACACCTTTCAGTAATGTCGGCATCTTTGCGACCTCGGACAACACAAAATTTGTCATGGTGTTTGCAAATGCGTTGAGCCAGTGGGATGTCAAATATCTGCTTACCGATAACTGGATCGTTTATAGGCCCTACTATGAAGAAGGCTACTCGCAGCAGGGTTCGCTGACTGTTACGAACTATGGTACGACGAGCGGAAAGTATATGGGTTACGGCCCCTACAGCTTGCAGAGTTACCAAACGGACAGCCAAATCACCTTCGTGCGCAACGAAAATTGGTATGGCTATCAGGAAGGCTCTACCAACTATCATCCTGGGCAATTCCAGACCGATCGGATCGTCTGCCGCATCATCGATGATCAAAATACGGCGCTGCTCGAATTTGAAGCGGGCAACCTCGATTCAGTCCGTCTGAATGCCAACAATATGGAACAGTATCGTTTCAGTGATTATCTTTTGACCCGTTCGGCAAGCAATACTTGGTCGATCACTTTTAACTCTGACGTCGATACGCTTGCCTCGATCGAATCGGACGGCCAGGGCAATAGACGCGTGCTTTCCATTGAAGATTTCAGAAGAGCGATCTCCCTCAGCATCAACAGAACGCATATCGGGCAAAATATTATGGCAGGTTCTGCCGCCGCGTATTCCTTCATCAACAGTAATTATTACTATGATATGGAAAACGATCCGGACAGCATTTACCGCAACAGCGAACAGGCAATGCAGGCGATCGTAAAACTGTATAACATCTCTTACGGAGAAGGCGAAAGATATGCCACTTTGGAAGAAGCCTACCGGGCTGTTTCCGGTTATGATGTAGAAGCGGCGAGAGCGGCATTCCAATCGGCTTACGAATATGCGATCGCAAATAATTTGTACACAGACGGTCAAAATATCAAAATCAATATTTATAACAATACGGTGAGCACACAGCTGACAGCGCTCGGCAACTACTTGCAAACTTGCATCAATGAAGCGACGACCGGAACCCCCTTTGCAAACAAGATCACCGTGGAAATCAGGTCGATGCAGTCCGGGCGTTACGATGCCATTTCGCAGGGCAGGATCGAAGCGATCTATTACTCCTTTGCCGGCGATTACAATGATCCAAACGGAATGCTCGCAAACTTTACCGATCCGGATGTACAGACCATCCTTGAGTGCGGATTCGACCCTACGACGGAAGAGTTCTCCATCACCTATGATTTTAACGATGACGGCACTGAGGAAACAATCACTAAAACCTATCGCGATTGGCAGCGTTCCCTTACTGCCGGCGGTGAATATTATGGCGCTGATATGGGCGTGAAATTGACGATCATGTCTGAGGTCGAGTATCAGTTGCTCAGCGGGTTCCGCACCTTGCCGCTCGTTGTCGGGACAGACTTGACGCTTCGTTCTATGAAAGTCAACTATGCAACCAACACTTCCAATATTTTTGCGATGTACGGCGGCGTTCGCCTGATGACTTATAACTATTCCGATACGGAGTGGGCGAATTTTATCAGAGATACCGGCAATCTTGTCTATGAATAAGCCGTTTTCCGGCTGCGCAACAGCAAATGGAGAGGGCGGGCTTTTCTAAAAACCCTCCCTCTCT